>CAYGAB010000020.1:0-11145 GCA_964347725.1 uncultured Candidatus Peribacteria bacterium
TTCCAGGAATGCCACACAATGTTCAAGTTTCCCCAGATGGAGAAACGGTTTGGGTAACGGTGAATGCAATGGATGGAAAGGAAAATAAAAAAGAGGAAATGCATTCAAGTGGAAGCGATCTTGCAGAAGAAGATCAATTGATCGTTATATCTACAGAGACAGAGCAAACCATTCAAACAGTGAAGCTGGGCACGGACCTACACCTTGCCCACATCGTACTCAGTCCTGACAGCCAATGGGCCTATGCAACGTCCCAAGAAGCAGGCGAGATTTTTATGGTAAACGCAAAAACATACACATTTGAAAAAACAATAGAGCTTCCAGAAGGAGCTGAGCCTCATGGCCTCCGATTGAATTCCGATGGAAGTCTGGCCTACATTGCCCTAATGGGAGCGAAAGGCATGGGTATTTTGAACCTAGGAACAGAGGCATTTGAAATTGTAAATTTTGACGATGCGGTAGTGCAAACCGGAGTCACTCCTGATGGGAAGTGGGCATTCGCTTCTCTTTATTCCACCAAACAGTTGGGACTTTATAACCTAGAAACAAAAACGGTCAGCAAAGTGGCACTACCAGAAGCCAAAGGACCAGTACAAGTTTATGCAACTCCCGATTCTCGTTATGTCTACGTTGCGGACCAAGGCTTTTACTTCGATCAGCCCACAAGCAATAAAGTTTATAAGGTTGACCTAGAGTCTCAAGAAGTTGTGGCAACCATTCTTGCTGGTGAAGGACCTCATGGAGCAGCCATTTCTAAAGAT
The DNA here is from genome assembly GCA_964347725.1 of uncultured Candidatus Peribacteria bacterium. GTDB lineage: Bacteria > Patescibacteriota > Gracilibacteria > UBA1369 > 2-02-FULL-48-14 > CAYGAB01. The sequence continues at coordinate 762 of CAYGAB010000020.1, forward strand.
GGTTCGCAGGTTTACATCACCAACATTGTGAGTGGAGATCTTTCCATTATTGATACAAAAACAGATCAGGTGATCAAAACAATCGAAATAGGAGACGCTCCAAATGGAGTGAGTGTTTGGGAGCGAGAAATATCTGAAGCATCGTTGGCCTCCAGTACCCAAATTGTGGAGCTGAACGATGGGGACACCTATGACCTTGAATCCTCTTTTGTTAAAAAAGAACTCAATGGCTCACTCTACAAAATGCTAGCCTACAACGGCTCCATTCCAGGGCCAACCCTTAAAGTAAAACAAGGTTCAACCATCACGATCAATTTCACAAACAACACAGACATAGAAACCACTCTTCATTCGCATGGAGTACGTCTAGACAATGCTTTCGATGGAGTTCCGCACGTGACTCAAGAGGCAATCCAGCCGGGTGAAACCTTCACCTACTCAGTTCGCTTTGATGACGCTGGAGTCTTCTGGTACCACCCTCATTTAAGAGAAGACTACACCCAAGACATGGGACTTTATGGAAACTATATCATCGTCGCCGATGAAGAAGACTGGTCTCCCGTGAATCGAGAGGAAACCTTAATGGTCGATGACATTCTCATGCAAGGAGACGAACTGACTTCCTACTCCTTTGATGAAGTCACTCACACCCTAATGGGTCGCTTTGGGAACACCATGCTGGTGAATGGAAGCACGGATTACCGCCTCACAGCAAAGAAAGGTGAAGTTGTGCGCTTTTACATGACAAACACGGCCAACACACGAGTCTTCAATCTACGCATTCCAGGAGCGCAAATGAAATTGGTTGGAGCGGACAATGGACTCTATGAATACGACGAATGGGCAGATGAAGTTTTGCTTGGCCCCTCCGAACGCGCGATCGTTGAGGTGATGTTCCCAGCGTCAGGTGACTTTTTCCTAGTCCACAAAACACCAGATAGAACATATACCTTGGCAGAGGTTACGGTCTCCGACGAAGAAGTCGCCGAATCTTACGCAGACGATTTTAAAACGCTCAAAACACACCAGAGCACCATCGCCAGCATTGATCCGTATCGTTCTAGCTTTGACAGCGACTCAGACAAATTCCTTTCCATCAATTTAGACATGAAAGGCATGGGTGGCTCTCATTCCATGCACGGAGGAATGATGATGAAGGATTCGGACATGGGGATGATGGGTGACGGAGAGCCGATTGAATGGGAAGACACCATGAGCATGATGAATAGCACGTCTAATACCGATACGCTGGAATGGCAACTGATTGACGAAGACACGAAAAAAACAAATGAAGACATCGATGACTGGACCTTCACACAAGGAGACCTGGTGAAGATTCAAATTTCCAATCCGGACGACACAACCCACCCCATGCAGCATCCGATCCATATCCACGGTCAACGCTTTCTGATTTTGTCTGTAGACGGGGTGAAGTCAGACAACTTGGTTTGGAAAGACACAGTACTTATTCCCGCCAGTGCCACGGTCGACCTTCTGGTGGCAATGGACAACCCCGGAGATTGGATGATTCACTGCCATATTCCTGAACATCTTGAAAGTGGCATGATGATGCCTTTCAAAGTTGCCGCTCTTAATAAATAACTCTTGAATATATGAAATTCTCAAAATCACTGCACATCGTCAGCGTTGTAGTAGGGCTTACTGGAGTGCTTGCCTTCGCTGCCTCCGTCCTCGGTGGAGCAGACAACCTTGTATTCGGCATTGCAAAAGCAGACGCTTTGGCCTGCGCGGCAATCCTCATTCTCATTGCAATTTGGACTCAGATCGCAACCATTCACCACATGATGCTGGAGAAATTTGAGTGACCTTCATCACCCAAGATTCACGCGTTCGCACTTCCAAACAAGATTGACCTTGCCGAGCTGTTGGAAGAATTGGAGTTGCTCGCGCTTGCCTTTTTGAATGACAATTGTCTCAAGTGGCTCGCCCGCATGATTTTGTAGCTGAATGAAGTCCAGCAAGAGATCGTAACTTGCGCCGTCTTCAGTGGTGAACTGGATTTCTCCTTTCTCAATCAAATCCGGAACTTTTCCTTGTGGAATGTTTTTTTGGAGCCAGTCTTCCACGCGCTTTTTGTGGTCGATTTGGCCTGAATTTGGTGAGGCTTTGACGAGACCGCCCAACTCCAAAACCATCGTGCCCACATCTTGCGGCAAAGCTTTTGGAATCGTGTGAGTTTTACTAAAAAACTTTCTGTAAGCGGAAAAAATGACAAAGGCCATCGTGAAGAGCAAGGGCGTGATGGTGTCCAAGCTCAGCTGAGGGAATAAGGTGCCCAACACAGAAGAAAACATCACGAACACGGCCGAAACAAGCATGATTTTCACAATAGTTTTTGCCATCCAGTGCTGATCCGAAGGAGTGTTCATTGTTTTAACAATACAGGATGCTGTATCGTGGGGCACAGCTATTCTTTCACCAAGATCCATGGAAATCCTCCCCCTCGTCTCCATTGTGCTGGAAGCTCTGATTGCTTTGATCGCCCTGTTGGCTGCTGTTCGTGGCAGAACTTACCTGCTGGGATTCACTGTAACCTTTGGGATTTATGTGTACTACGATCTGGCGCGTTACCTTTCTTGGGAAGTTTCAGAGAGCTTGCTGTCCACCGTCTTTTTTGTCGCGACGCTCGCGGCCTTGGGTTCAATGATTGGAGTTTTTAAAAGCAAATAATAATGATCGTACATCGCGCTTTCCATTTCAAAGACCCAAAGGATCAAGCCGAGGTGCGAGCCATGATTCATGAACTCAATTTGGAAGACCCAGAAGGATTGCCTGCCAGCGACGAGAAAATTCAAAGGACTTTTGAGCACCTAGAAAAACACCCCGATCAAGCCAGTATTCGTGTCATCACCGTGGAGGGAGAAATCGTAGGCTACAGCATTTTAATCAATTTCTGGAGCAACGAGTACGGGGGAATAATTTTAGACATCGACGAACTTTTCATCAAAAAAGAATTCCGCGGAAAAGGACTCGCAACGGCGTTCATTGAAGATCTAAAAAGCACAGGCTTCAATGGATGTGTCGCCCTGAGTTTGGGGACTTATCCGGGCAATGAAAAAGCTCGCGCTCTCTACACCCGACTTGGATTCAAAAGTCCCGAGCTCATGTCCATGATCAAGGTCTTCTGAATCCTCATCAAGCATTACTTCACCGAACGCATGAATTTCATGATGCTTTCTGCAGGGTCGTATTGACTGAGAGACGAGGTGTTTCCGTTATCAGAAAAAGTCACAATTCCTGAAGCCGCTTCCGTCACCAATCCGTAACAGATGAAACCGCTGCATTTACCGAGTTCATAAATTTGCAAGGCTGGACGGATTTCAAAACTCATGTCCGTGGCTTCCATGGCACTGGACTCTTGAAATCCGACGCTCATTGGGAAACTTTCACCGCCTTGTTCGTAGGCGACCTCCAAAAGATTGGTGCTTTGATTTTGCATTTCCCAAGAAGAAGGCAAATTGAAATTGAAGCTTCCCAATTCCACCGCTGGACCTGAACAGGAGATCAGAAATAGAGAGAGAACCGCGAGTGATAAGATTTTTTTCATTGTGGATTGGTGAAAGATCACTTGGCAACTTTAACGTCTTCTGAATCCTCCTCGAGATGGAGCTGGGCGGCGACCGCCACCTCCTCCTCCGCCTCCACGACGACTTCTGAAAGCAAATTTGCTGGCAGGAGCAGAAAATGGAACTCGGTGGTGAATGGTCAAAGGTTGACGAATCAAACGTTCGATCATTTCCAAGTCGCGTTTTTGATCTGGAGTTGCAAAAGAAATGGCCACGCCTTCGTGTCCAGCACGACCCGTTCGTCCAATGCGGTGAACGTAATCTTCTGGATTGTCTGGCAAGTCAAAATTCACAACCATTCCGATTTCCTTCACATCGATTCCACGCGCAGCAATGTCTGTGGCCACCAAAATCCGGTAACGTCCTCGCTTGAACCCGTCCAAAGCAGCTCGACGTTGGCCGAGACTTCGGTTTGAGTGGATTTCTGCCGTCAACATTCCTTGTGCGTTGAGTTGTTGAGTCAATTTTGTCGCTCCGTGTTTGGTGCGAGAGAAGACCAGAACCGTCCCAGGAAATTCACGAATCAAATCGGACAATTCTGAAAATTTCTGTTCTTTTGTGGTGACCAAAAATGCTTGTTCGATGTTGTCTGCGGTGCTTCCCGCAATGGCCACCTCAATGCGAAGCGGTGTTCTCATGTAAGAATGGGCAATGTCCATCAATTCCTTTGGCATTGTGGCTGAGAAAAGCATGGTTTGTCGATCCGCAGGAACGGTCTTCAAAATCTGTTTTATTTGAGGTTCAAAACCCATGTCCAGCATGCGGTCGGCTTCGTCCAAAACGAGCACTCTAACCTGAGTCAAATTCACGGTTTTCTGCATCAAATGGTCAATGAGACGACCTGGCGTCGCCACAATGATGTTTGGATTGGACCTCAATATTTTTTTCTGGTGAAAAATGGCTGCACCTCCAATGAGCAAAGCTGTCCTCAGCCCCAAAGAGCCAGCGACTTTCATGAGTCCTTCCTCCACTTGAATGGCCAATTCTCGAGTTGGGACCAAAATGAGACCTTGATCTTTTGTGCCTCCCAAACGTTGAAGCATGGGCAGTCCAAAAGCCATTGTTTTTCCTGTTCCTGTCTGAGCAATTCCCACCAAATCCTTGCCTTCAATGGCAACGGGGATGGCATGAACTTGAATTGGAGTTGGCGTTGTGAAATTGAGTTTGTGGAGAGCTTGCAGTAACTTCGGATGTAGGCCTAAGGTATCAAAACTCGGTGTCTGTGTTGTATCTGTCAAAATGTATATAAAAAATTATTACCGCTATTTAAGCAAGAAAATAAGCTGAAGTCAAGGTTAAGGTTGACTTTTGTTGGTCAAAGCGTAAAATGGGGCGGCAAGTTTGTCTGGTTAAGTTTTGCTCGTCGGATGGAAAGGTCGAAACCTTCCTTAGGAAGAATGGGATCAGAAGGCCTTGCAACTCAATCTATATTTATTTTCATTCAAATGAACAACAAGTTATTCGTAGGGGGCCTTTCCTGGGGTACTACCGATGACAGTCTTATGGCTGCATTTCAACAAGCAGGGAATGTTCTCTCCGCAAAAGTAATGACCGACCGTGAAACAGGCCGATCCCGTGGTTTTGGTTTCGTAGAAATGGAAACCGACGAAGAAGCTCTTTCAGCTATCGACATGTGGAACGACCGCGAGCTTGATGGCCGTGGTATCAAGGTAAACATTGCTCGACCAAAAGAAGACCGTCCTCGGACTGGTGGTTTTGGTGGAGGCGATGGAGGTTTCCGTCGACGTTAATTTGTGCGGCTCTAAGATAAGAGCTTGATCACAACTACAAAGAGGGGCTGATGGATCAAATAGATCCAAAGGCCCTTTTTTGTGAACGCAGCCAGAAATCGTTTCCATGATTCCGGCCAATTCACCGCACCCATCTGGAAGTCAGCCAAGCCCATGCCAAACAGGAAAACTCCAAACCATGGCAGCAAAGGGAAGTAATCCAAGGCTGGGCGAGAACTGGCCAAGCCAAGGACGTAAGACAAAGCCCCCTCTCCCAGACTGACATCTTTCAGAAAGTAGGTCAGGACCAAAAAAAGTGCACCGAACAGAAGATTCCATTTTTTAAAACCCAAAAACGGCAAGCCCAGGAGCACGGCCACCGCATAAAAATGCAGAACCCCAAACCAAATGGCCTGATCGCCAAACAGAAGAAAAGTTGTCACGGTCACCAATCCCGCCCAAAACAAAAGTTTCAAAGCGTGGGTGAATCGAGAAGCAAGTCTTTGATGTTTTTGATGCGCCAAAACCAAAGTCATACCTGTTGTTAACATGAAACCGAGCTGAACGACCCTCGCCAAAACCAGAAAGCCACCTTGAAACATGTCCACGTGAATGATTCCAAAAAAATCCAAATCAAAGACAGCATGAAAAACCAGCATGCCAATCGTGGCCACAGCACGAATCAAATCAATTTCTGTTCGCCTTCTGGAGTTTTCATTCATGACTCAAGTTTAGCTCGAATTGCATCCCCTGCCTATTTCTGATAAACCATCAGCAGATTTTTCTTCCCCTTCATCTATGCTTAAAAAACCTGAAATCATGGCCCCCGTTGGATCTTTTGAATCTTTACGAGCGGCTTTAAATGCAGGCTGCAACAGCATCTATTTTGGCGTAGAACAGCTGAACATGCGTGCTCGATCTGCTCACAATTTCACGATCGAAGAAATGAAGGAAGTCGCGCAATTGTGCCAAGAACATGGAGTCAAAAGCTACGTGACCATGAACACTTTGCTCTACGAACACGACCTCCCCTTGATGCGAAAAATCATGGATTCAGCAAAAGCATCTGGCGTGAGTGCTGTTATCGTCCAAGACATGGGAGCCATTCAATACGCCAGTGAGATTGGCCTCCCCATTCAAGCCTCAACCCAGCTTTCCATCTCCAATTTCCCAACCGTTAAATTCTACGCTCAATTTGCAGACACCATTGTTCTTGCGAGAGAAGTTGACCTAAAAATGATGAAATCCATCTGTGAGCAAATCAAAGAACAGGATGTCCGCGGCCCATCTGGAGACCTTGTGAAAATTGAAGTTTTTGTGCACGGAGCCCTGTGCATTGCGCAAAGCGGACGATGCCAAATGAGCCTTCTTCAAAACAACACATCAGCTCAACGAGGAGCCTGCCTTCAAGAATGCAGAAAAACCTATAAAATCATCGATGAAGAAACAGGAAAAGAAATGCAAGTGCGGGACGGGCACATCATGAGCCCGAAAGACTTGTGCGCATTGCCTTTTCTTGATGAACTCGTGGATGCTGGCGTGTCTATTTTTAAAATCGAAGGCCGAGGCAGATCCCCTCAGTACGTGGACACCGTGGTTCGAGTTTACAAAGAAGCCGTTGATTCCATTGCTGCCAATGAGTTTTCATCAGAAAAAGTATCCGACTGGATGAAACGCTTAGAGTCCGAGTTCAACCGAGGATTTACCGACGGATACTACCTTGGCAAGAGCCTGCCTGACTGGAGTGGTCCGTCTGGGAATAAGTCCACGGATGAACGTGTTTTTGTTGGAGTGGTGAGCCACTATTTTTCTAAGGCTGGAGTCGCAGAACTGTCCATCCAAGCCCATCCCATCCAGATAGGCGACCGCTTGGTTTTCATGGGCAGAACCACTGGCGTTGCGTACACTACGGTGGAATCCATCCGAAAAGATGATCAAGAGCTCGAAAATTCTGGCAAGCCTGCTATCGTAACTCTTAGCACCTCAACTCCTGTTCGGAAAAACGACAAAGTCTACCTTCTCAAAAAAAGAAATCTGAATGTCCTCGCTTAAAATCATCCACGACCAAGACCGCTGCATAGGTTGCCACGCCTGTGTGAATTTAGCTCCACAAAACTGGGACATGAACGAGAATGGGAAGGCTCAACTCATCTGCGGAACAAAAAAAGGCCGATACACCATTAGCGAAATTTTCGAATGCGATCTAGAAGCCAACCAATCGGCTGCACAAGCCTGCCCCATGAACATCATCAAGGTTGTCCAGACTTGAAAATCGAGGGTTCTTCTTTGTATAAATTCTTCCACATTGCCACGGAATCTTCCATACTTTGCCAAAGCAAGCCCCCTTTGGCCACTTCGACTTGAGCCCTGGCTAAATTGTCTTTGAATTCCCCCATTTTCTCAGGCTTCAAAAGATCGGATTCTGGCAAAAACACCGAGGACGTGACCATCTGCCCAACCTCAAACTCTCCATTCGCTCGCCGACTCAGCAAGTCAAAGACACCCTCCCAATCCCCCGTGTAATCTCCATAAACCACCACGGATCCATTGGGGTCGTGTTCAAAAAAATGCTCTGCGTCTTTTGGCCTCCACAAGCCAGAAGCTTGCAGCTCTGAGTCCATTTTGTGATTTTTGGTTCCTGCGCCCCAAATGATTTCTGGCTTCCAATGTGCGGAGGCAAAGATCCTCCCTGGAATCGTGGACTGCAATTGATTAAGGATGCTTTCTTCAACGGGATAGGCCAGAAATCCTCCCGCAATTTTCGAGGGCTCCACTCCCAATTGTTCGAACAAATGCGCCACGTCAGCGTAGCTGTACTTGCTCTCATGAGCGTGTGGGTCCACCTGCACTCCCAAATCTTCTTTGAGGTAACGCACCAGATTCTTCCCAGCGGTTTCTGGTGTTCCTTTATCGTATTTCAGTTCGGCTTCCAGAAAATTCCAGTCCGACTGCCAATGGTAAACCACTCCTTCTTCGTGCAAAAAAGTGGCGAAGTTCAAAATGGCTTTGCGTTCCTCCCAAAACATGGACTCCTTTTTCAGAAAATCAGGATGGCCAGGCGTGCCTGGCTCTTCATTGTGAGTCACCACATTGGCGTAGATTGGCTGATCGCGATCGTGTGATGGATCTTGCACTGCCTCTTCTGGTACCTGTTGTTGTGTGCAAGCCATTAGGCCAAACGTCAGAAGACAGGCCAGTGCGATTTTTGATTGATTTTTCACGGAAAACTAAGTTAGAAACCCATCCCACCATGCTAAAGATCGATTTAATCTCCGGAAATCTGTCCCCTCTCCGTGGTTGGATTGCCACCGAACGTCTCCTCAGGTCTGCCGATTAATCTCATACACTTTAGTGTTTCGGCGACTACAGAGGCCAGTGAAGCTGGAGTTTGATCAAGAGAACCTACTTCCAGGGCCTCCTCTCTGAGCTCACTTTGATTGGAGGGTAATCCTTCTGAACCTTCTGAACCTTCAGACAGTCTTGTTGTCATGATGTTTTAATTTATGAAATAGAAAGATCTAGAATTTATTGTATCATAGTGGCCTGCTTTATTTCATACAATTCCATTCTATATGTTCTCCATTTCCGTACAAGACCTACACGAGCTGATGAAGAATCCGAATTTTTCGCAAGAAAATCTGATTGTGGATGTGCGCACTTCTGAAGAGCATGAGGCTGGGCATCTGCCAGGAGCCATTCATCTCACTCCTGATGAATTTTCTTTTCAAATTGAAGCCTTGAACGCCGCCAAGCAGGTTTTTGTGCATTGCAAAAGTGGAGGCCGCAGTGCCAGAGCTTGTGAACTGCTTGAAGAACTGGGCGTCAAAAATGCCATTAACGTGGAGGGCGGACTAGAAAAATGGGGAAAGCATGCCTTCCCCATTGATCGGTGAATCCGAAATTTCAGGAAACTAAGAACCGACCTCTTCTTCTGTTTGATCTTCTTCCCAGATGCCCTTCATCATGTCTCGCATGAAGTCGCGGTCTTCCTCAGACCAACTCGCGCCTACATTGTCTTCATCGACATTTTTTGCATCAAACTCTTCCCAACGCTCACTCATCATGTTTCGGAATCCACCCCAAACAAAAGGAGCGGTCACCAAAACCCCAAGTCCACCCACCAACAAACAAGTGGTCATGATTTTCACCAATTGCTTCTGATTGGCAAATTTAAAGAGCCACACCAAGCCGGCCAAAAAAGCAAAAGCCACCGTGAGTGCGAACAAACAGTGGAGGTGCAGCCCAACACTCCAGGCTGCGGAGGAAGAATAAAAACCTGACATCATGGCGATGAGGGTTAAAAATTAATGAATCAGAGATAGGCGGAGCGGAGCGGCTTGAGCTGCTCATCCAAATCATATACCAAAGGCGTGCCAGTGGGAATGTTCAACTCAGGAATGTCCGCGTCGGAAATGCTGTCCAAATACTTAACCAGGGCTCTCAAGCTGTTTCCGTGGGCCACAATAAGGATTTTCTTGCCAGCCTTTAAGTCTGGAAGAATGGCCTCATTCCAATACGGCAAAACGCGGGCGATGGTGTCTTTGAGAGACTCCGTTGAGGGCAGTTCTGAGCTGGAAAGACTGGCGTAGCGTGTGTCAAAGGCGGGATGCCGAGGGTCGTCCAAGGCCAAAGCGGGCGGTGGCGTGTCAAAACTTCGGCGCCAAATGTGGACTTGTTCTTCTCCGTATTGGGCGGCGGTTTCGGCCTTGTTTAAACCTTGCAAGGCGCCGTAGTGTCGTTCGTTTAGCTTCCAGTTTTTTTCGGTGGGAATCCACAACAAGTCCATCTCTTCCAGAGCCAAATCCAAAGTTTTGATGGCTCGTTTGAGGTAAGAAGTGTGGGCTAGGTCAAAACTCAAGCCTGCGGATTTCATCTTTTGCCCTGCCGACTTTGCTTCTTGAATCCCTTGCTCAGAAAGATCCACGTCCGTCCATCCCGTGAAGCGATTTTCTTTGTTCCACTGACTTTCTCCGTGGCGTAACAGAACCAATTGAATCATGGCTTGGCATAGTGAATTTGCTGCTTTATTATAAGGGCATGAATCTTCAAGTCAATGAGGCTCTGGAA
>CAYGAB010000021.1:0-10578 GCA_964347725.1 uncultured Candidatus Peribacteria bacterium
GAAGAAACAGCGCGTCTCGAAAAAGAGTTCTTGAAGGAATTGGTGAGCATGGCGGAAGCGGAAATTCCAGAAGCCATGGTAGAAAGAGAAATGGAAATGATGATTGAACGTTTGAAACGTGACTTTGCTCGTCAAAACAAGGGTCAGTCTTGGGAGGATTACGAAAAATCTCTGGATCTTAAAAAGCCAGCTCGAGAACAAGTTCTCATGCGTTTGGCTCTTGAAGAGCTTCAGGCCAAAGAACCTGTGGAGTTGTCTGAGGCAGAAATTGAAGAAGAAGTGGCTCACACTTTGGGTCATTATCCTGCCGAATACCGAGGGATGGTGGCAGAACGTTACGCAAAGAATTCCGAGGGTTATGAAATGCTCGTTGCTCAGTTGAGATTGCGTAAAATGGTGGCTAAGCACTGCGCTTAATTCGGTACAATATTTTTGTTCAACTGATCTAGTTAAGAACAAATAAATTGAACAAGCGAAACAGCCCAAAGTTCCCTCAAAAAGGGACTTGGGCTTGCTTTGTGAATTAAAAAATTATACAGTGCCACGAGAACTGTATAAAATATGTGTGCATGCTTAAGCACCTTTTCACATCAAAAGCTCGAGTTAAACTCCTCAAAAGGTTCCTGTTGAATCCAGATGAAGAAGTTTTTGTCCGTGAGCTGACCCGAGAATTGGACGAACAAATCAATTCGGTTCGTCGAGAATTGGACAACCTCAAGCGTTTGGGTCTTTTGAAGTCAAAGCAGAAGAATCGCAAAAAATACTTCTCCGTGAACAAGCAATTTGTGTTGTACAAAGATTTGAGGAACATCATTCTCAAGGCCGAATACTCCAGTGAAAATCTAGTCAAGCACCTCATTAAAATGGGGAAATTGGACTTTCTTTTGGTGTCTGGGGTTTTCCTTGATAAAGATTCGCCGGTGGATCTGCTCATTGTTGGGGACATGGATAGGTCTGTTTTGGAGCGATTTCTGGACAGTCTTCCCGCACGAAACTCAATCAAGTTCAGCTTGCTGAGTTCAGATGATTTTGTTTATCGCTTGAAAATGCGAGATCAGTTCATTTTGGATTTGGTTCAAGACCCTGAAAACGCAATCCCAATAAATAAGTTTGACAATTATTTGTGAGCTTTCTATACTGCCTCGAGCTTACTGATCAACTAAATCTATGTCTCAAGAAATTCTAAAGTACGTGACGGCCAAGACCACTGATAAGCGGGTTCCTGTATTGAAGCCAGGCTACACAGTTAAGGTCTTTCAGAAAATTAAAGAAGGTGCAAAAGAGCGCACGCAGATTTTTGAAGGATTGGTGATCAAGTTGAGTTCTGGAACAGGAGTGAATCGTACTTTTACTGTTCGCAAGGTGGTGGATGGAATTGGAGTGGAAAAAGTTTTCCCAATCTATTCCCCAGTGATTGAAAAAATTGAACTCATGAAGATTGGAAAGGTACGAAGAGCAAAACTTTACTACATGCGAGCTTTGACTGGTAAGTCCACACGTCTTCGAGAAAAAACCATGGAAGCGATGGAAATGGACGGTGAAGAAGTGGTGGAAGTAGAGGAGCCAGAAGAGGAAGCAGTAGTAGAAGAAGTCTCTGAAGTCGCTGAAGAAGAAGTTACAGAAGAAGAAACCCCAGTTCAAGAATCTGAAGAAGTTGAAGAGGAAGTAGTTGAGGCCGAAGAAGTCGCCGTTGAAGAGGCCGAAGAAGAAAAGAAAGAAGCATAAATTCAAATTTTTTTCAAAAAAAGGCCCCCAGGAGGGTCTTTTTTTGTTATAGTGCGAACATGAAAACAGACGCACAAATCACGGTGGCAGGAATGGACGAAGCAGGAAGAGGTGCCTGGGCGGGGCCCGTTGTGGCCGCTGCCCTTGTTTTGCCAAAGGGCACTCGTTTGCCAGGTTTGAAGGATTCAAAGCAGTTGTCTGCTCAGCAGCGCGAAAAACTTTTTGATCAAATCATCAAAAGCTGTGAATTTGGAGTTGGCATGGCAAGTCATCTGGAAATAGATGAATTTGGCCTGACAAAAGCCACTTTTTTGGCCTTTGAGCGAGCCTTGAACGCTTTGCCCAGGAGGCCAAATGCCTTGAAAGTGGATGGGCGAGACCCATTTCATTTTGACATTCCCGCGGAATTCATCATTCGCGGAGACACCAAAGTCCGTTCCATTTCAGCGGCTTCCGTTTTGGCCAAAGTCACGCGAGATCGATGGATGGTGGAAGCTGCAAAAACTCATTCAAATCATTCCTTTGAACTTCACAAAGGTTACGGAACAGCCAAACACCAAGAAGCTCTCAAGACGCATGGAGCTTGTGACATTCACAGAAAATCTTATCAACCCTTAAAAAATTTGACATGAGCGTGTCCAAAATTTTGATCATTGGCAATTATGTGGCTGGAAACTTAGGCGACGACGCCATTCTAGGCGGGATTTTAACAGAGTTGAGTTTGCTGGGGTTCAATGGAAGCATTGGAATTTTAGGCGGTGAACTGAAAACCAGTTCTGAAATATATAAAAAAATATCGAGGGCAAAGCTTTTCCCGTCAGGTTTGAGGAGCCATTTGAACTTTTTTGAAAAAGCAAAAACAAAACGAGCTTTGGATTGGGCGGATCTCGTTATCTTAGGTGGCGGAGGCCTCATGGTGGACGAAGAGTCTTTGAAAGCCCCATGGATCTGGGCCAGTCAAGCTCGTGCCGTGCGGAAAAAGGGAAAACCATACTTGTGTTACGGCCAAAGCATTGGGCCCTTGCACAAGGCTTGGAATCAAGAGTTGGCCGAGGAATTTTTCAAAAATGCCAAGGGCGTTCATGTGAGAGATGCTGCCTCTCAAGAGTGGCTAGAAAAGAGAGGCATTGAATCCAGCCTGGGCACGGATCCAGCCTGGGCGTGGTTGTCCAACCAAAGCAGCAAGCACGGAAAATCAAAAATCCTTTTGATTTCATTGCGAACCTGGGCAGACCACTCAAAGGAAAGCTGGGCTTCTATTTTGGAGGCCTCTCAAGAATTTTGTTCTGAGCACTCTTTCAAGCCCGTGCTTTTGTCCATGGAGCCTTTGAATTCAAAAGAACAGGAAGAACTGAATGCCTTGGGCATGGAACTTTTGTCTTTGGATTCTGCTCAAAGCACCTTTCGAGCCATGCAAAATGCCTCCTTGGCGATAACCATGAGATTGCACGCCGGAATCTTTGCAATGGCAGCGGGCCTCCCAACTTTGGCCATGAGTTATTCTTCAAAGGTAAAAGATCAATTTGAGAGTTTGCACGCAGAAGGAGGGCTTTCTGTGCTTCCCAGCAAGGCATCCAAAGATGAGATCAAACGCCATCTTGAAAAACTGCATCAGGAAGGCAGGCCAATCTTTAACATCGAAAAACTCATGAATTTGAACTTAGCTTTTCTGACAAAAATGCTGGCAAATCCTTGAGAAGGTGGCTTTGTGCTGACGGATTTTTAATGGCAATGGCGCCAAGCCCTTGGCCCAAGTCCACGGAGTCTTGCGTGGTCCAGCCTTTTCGGATGCCAGCTAAAATTCCAGCACGAAAAGCGTCGCCAGCTCCAGTTGGATGAATGGCCCCGGGCACAGGGTAGGCTGGCGAGTCATGGAGCATTTTAGATTCTGTCCACTGAACTCCGTCGGCTCCTCGAGTGATGAACCAGTTTGGGCAGAGTTCAAACAAGGCTTCGGCATTCAGTCCAGTTTTTTCTTGAAGCAAAGACCATTCGTAGGAATTCACAAAACAAGTGTCGGCTTTTTTCAAGGCAATCAAAAGCTCAGAACTGGTGAAAACATGCATCAATTGTCCTGGATCAAAAAAAACTCTTAGACCTTTTTCAGCTCCTGCGTGCACCGCTTGCAACATTCGGCGTGGATTTTCAGGTGCCACAAAAAGAATGTCTCCAGCAGAAGCCAAGGTCGGCAGAGAAAAATCTTCGGCTTGAGGGCCAATGACTCCAGGTGCAAAAAAAGCGATCTGATTTCCTTCCTGGTCCGCATACAGACTAGCATGAGCGGTGTGTCCTTCTTTTGTGTCCAGGTTCTCAAGTTTCATGCCAAGGCCATTCAAACGTGTCACGTATTCTTTTGCTTCTGAATCTTCTCCAAGCAATCCAATCAAATGGGCTTCAATCTTCATCAAGCCAAGGCTGTAGGCAATGTTGCCAGCACAGCCTCCAAAATGGACTTGCCTGTCTTCCACAACAAAAGAAACGCTGAGGTTTTTCAGGTTCTCAGAATGGAAAGCATTTTGAAATTGACCTGGGAAAGTGCTGAGTTCATCCATGGCCAAGCCGCCAAAAACAAAAAGCTTCATGCGCGTTGCTTAAGAGTGTGGGCCACTTCCAACAAGCCATCGATGGATTCGCCGCAATCCCCCCAGAAATCTTGAAGGATGCTGTGGGACAAACGTCCAACTTTGGCGTAGTGGTCATTGACATCAGAAATCTCCATTTCACCACGAGCCGAAGGTTGAATGTGGCGAAGCAAATCAAAGACCCCAGCCTCATAACAGTAACAACCCGTCACCGCATAAGAACTCGGCGGATTGCTTGGTTTTTCCACAATCTCCGTCAAACGCCCCTCTTCATCAAAACGAGCGACCCCATAGCTTTCAGGCTCTTCAACTTCTTTCAAAAAAACATGAGCTCCATTTCCACTCTTCACAAAGCCTTGGATTTGCTCAGAAAGAGAGTCACAGTACACGTTGTCTCCAAGCACAACGGTGAAAGCCTCGCCGTCGACAAAAGTTTCAGCCATTTTCAGGGCATGAGCAATGCCGCCTGGATGCTCCTGCACCTCATAAGAAAGATTCACTCCCAATTCCTGGCCACTGCCCAAAAGCTCCAGGAAATCTCCCGCATGACCTTTTCCTGCGATCAGCAAAATCTCCGTGATCCCTGCTTTGCGCAAGGTTTCAATGGGGTAATAAATCATTGGCCTGTCGTAAACAGGCAATAAGTGTTTGTTGGTGATTTTGGTGAGAGGTGAGAGCCGAGACCCCGTTCCACCCGCAAGTAAAACTCCTTTCATGAGCTTGAGTTAAATCAGAGGGTTTTGATTCTCTTTTCTTGTTTCCAGGCTTCCAAAACGTCGCCCACTTCCAGCCTGAATTTGCCAACAAATCGGATTCCACATTCGGTGCCTTTTTCGAGTTCATTCATTTCTTCATTCACAAAACGCAAACTAGCCAAGTCACCGTCACCCACGTGTTCGCCGTCTCGCATGACTCGCAGTTTAACTTTTTTCTGCAATTTACCTTCTATGATCTTTCCGCCCACCACCAATTCACCTTTTCCAGTGAAGAAAATCTTTTTGAGCTCAAACTTGCCCAATTCAATGATCATGATTTCAGGTTCCAGCATGCCACTCAAGAGTCGGGTGAGGTCATCGATCAATTTGTAGATGACTTCGTAAGTGATCACCTCAATGTTGGCTCGTTCCGCCATTCTTTGGACCTGAGCATTGGACTCAACGTGAAAGCCCAGCACCAAAGTTCCTGGGCTGGCCGCCGCCATCATGACATCAGATTCTGTGATTTGACCAACGCCACTGTGAATCACTTTGATGGCCACTTCTTCGTGCTTCACTTTCGCCAAAGCTTGTTTGATGGCTTCCAAAGAACCTTGAGTGTCTGCCTTCAAGACGACTTTGAGCAATTTCAAAGAACCTTCTCGAATGCGTTGCAAAATTTCTTGAACTCCCGTGCCAGCTTGAATCAATTCTTCTTCGGCCAGAGCTTCCACTTGAGAAGCTTGTCCACGAGCACTGCGTTCGTCTTTCACTACTTGCAAAATCTGTCCGCTTTCCACGGTTTCACTCAAACCCGCCAACTGAGCCGTGTCAGAAGGGCCCAAAATACGAACCAACTGCCCACGGTAGTTTTGCATTCGTTTCACGCGTCCATGAGCACGTCCAATCACAAAACTGTCCATCACCTTCAGCGTTCCCGTGTTGATCAAAATGGTGGCCACTGGCCCCATGCTAGGGTCCAAATGAGATTCAATCACGGTTCCAACGGCGGGCCGATTTGGGTTGGCTTTGAGTTCCAAGACCTCTGCAACCAAAAGCACGCTGTCCAAAAGTGTGTCCAGACCTTCACGCTTCAAAGCGGAAACTGGCACCATGATGGTGTCTCCGCCCCATTCTTCCGGATTGAGGCCATGTTCTGCCAACTCGGCTTTCACTCGATCAGGATTCACGCCTGGTTTGTCCATTTTATTGATGGCGACCACAATGGGAACGCCAGCTTCTTTCGCATGGTTGATGGCTTCAATGGTTTGAGGCATGACTCCATCGTCTGCGGCCACCACCAAAATGGCAACGTCCGTGGCACGAGCTCCGCGCGCACGCATGGCCGTGAAAGCCTCGTGTCCTGGCGTGTCCAAAAATGTTATTTTCTGACCTTTCTTCTCCACTTGGTAAGCACCGATGTGCTGGGTGATTCCTCCCGACTCGGTGGAAACCACATTCGTTTCTCTGAGAGCGTCCAACAAACTGGTTTTCCCATGATCCACGTGACCCATGACACAAACCACAGGAGGCCTAGCTTCAAGGTTTTCTTTGTCTTCTTCAAGAAGTTTGGCCAGATTCCCTCGGAACAAATCTTCTGCGGAGGCGTCCACACGTTTCTTTTTGAGTTCAACTCCGTGGCCATCGGTAATGATGAGGGCGGTGTCAAAGTCAATGACCTGAGTGATGTTGGCCAGAATGCCGTTCTTCATCAGACCTCCAATGAGAACCGCAGGGCTGATTCCTGTTTTTTCAGCCAATTCTTTCACAGAAATGTTTTCGGGAATTTCCACGCTGGACCCTCTCATGCTGTTGGCCTGGGGGACTTGAGCGCTTTTTTTCTTGGTGCTGGAGCCTTTCCCAGCCTGTTGTTTACGCTGGCTTTTGACGATTTCTCGTTCACGTTCTTCTTCTTGCAGCTCTTCGTAAAGTTCGGCGGCACTTTTTCCACTTCTTCCAGAAAGTTCGTCAATCACCAATTCAGCAATGTCGTCCTCCAAAACATCCGTGGCATCAAAGCCAAGTTCGAGCACTTCTTTGCGCATTTCACTTTCAGTGAATCCCAACTTGGACGCGAGTTCTTTGAGTTGAATAGACATATCGCCGATACTTTAGGTGAAATAAGATTGAAAGTCCAGGAATTAATCTTCAGTAAAGGGCTTGTCTTCAATCTGAAAGACTTCCATCTTTCCACCCAGGCTGCCATCGCTCAATTTGTACACGTCTTTGTCTATTTTTTTGAATTCTCGGTTCGCCAAATTGTAGGTGTTCACGGTGCTGCCCAGGCTCTTCCCAAGTTTTTGCAGATATTCTTCGTAAGCCCCAAGGTGTTTACTGAGTTTTTCTACATTCCCAAGGATTTCCTTGATAGAGGATTCCATTTTCATGGCCTTCATGCCGTGGAGAACCGTTTCTAGATAAGCGTAAAAAGAGGTGGGAGAAACCAGAATCACGTGTTTTCTGAATGCGTATTCAATCAAGTGTTCGGTGTTCACGTTCACGGTGCCAACATTGTAGACCAAAAGATTGTAGTAAATGCCCTCAGCAGGGATGAACATGAACGCAAATTGGGTGGTGCCTTCTTCTGGGCGAATGTATTTGGCGGTTTCGTCAATGCGCCGCTTTATGTCCGCCTTGAAATCACGTTCCAGGGCGTCACGGCGGTCGGAGTCGGATTCCTCCATGATCTGGTTGTACTTTTCTAAAGAGAATTTTGCATCGATTGGGATGATCAGTTCATTGTAAAAAATGGCGGCATCCACAATTTCACCGTTTTTCATTTTGTACTGCATTTCGTATTGCTGGGGGCTGAAAACCTGGGAGAGCAGAGTTTCAAGAAAATATTCACCTAAAATTCCACGTTGCTTCGGATTTTTTAAAATATTTTCCAGGCTTTTCATCTGCTCCGCAAAGCCCACCACTTTTTGGTTGGTCTCTTGAATTTTACTCAAACTACGGGTCACTTCTTGGATGATTCCAGCACTTTGTTTGAATTGTTCCTGAAGATTCTGTTTGGTGTCCATCTGCTGTTCTTGCAGAAGGCGTGTCATTTGGTGGAGCCGTCGATCCAATTCTTCGCGCCCCTTTCCGTGATTGTCCGTGAAATCTCGCCTCAGTTCGTGGAGCATTTTGAGCAGCATGTCCATTTGAGCTTGGTCTTGCGAAGAAGAGCCTCCTTGCTGCTGAAGGTAAAGAAAATAGATGACGGCACTCAGTCCGAGGAAAATGAGGACCAAGAAAAAAAGCTCAAGATGCATGTTGACAAATGCTTAATAGTATTTTATAATTACACGATGACCTTTGAAAAACACGGACTTGGGAAGGAAATTGTCAAGGAGTGACCCACATCTAGGTAGTGCCATACGTGGACTCGGTCCCTCTTTGACAATTTTCTCTTCAAGCTCACCCAACTTAGCAAAAAGCCGAGAACAAGTCTCGGCTTTTTTATTTCAGAATTCAGTCGGAGCTTAAGCTTCTTCGCTGGATTCCGTTTTTGCAGCGGCCTGAGCGGCCATTTCTTTTTCACGTGGAGATTCTCCTTTTGGCATCAAAGTCAGTCCAACGCGACGTTCTTTGGCATCAATTTCAATGATTCGAGCGTCCACTTCTTGGTCCACCTTCAATGCATCGGCAGGGTCGGCAGGACTTCCAGGAATTTCAGAAGTGTGGATCAATCCATTGATTTCGTCCGTGAGTCGAACGAAGGCTCCAAACTGAGTCAAACGGCTGATTTTGGTTTTGATCGAGTCACCAACCGTGTATTTGCTGGCAATTTGTTCCCAAGGATCTTTGGTCAATTGTTTCATGGAGAGGGAGATCTTGTCTCCTTCGATTCCAATCACTTTGACTTGAACCGCGTCGCCACGTTTTCCATAGTCGTGAGCGTTGCTCACGTGTCCCCAAGCAATTTCAGAGATGTGAACGAGTCCTTCGAGTCCATCAAAGGCCACGAAAATACCAAATTTCACAACACCGCTGATGGTTCCTTCTACGGAATCTCCAACGTTGAGTCCCTTGAGGGCCACAGAACGATCTTCATCAAAAGCGGCACGTTCAGAAAGAATCAACTTTCCATTTTCCTTGTCGATGTTGATGATCTTCACGGAGAAATCTTGTCCAATCAAAGTTTGAAGACGAGCCAAAATTTTAGCACTGTCCGCTCCATTCACACGAGGGTAGTGCAAAGGTGCCAATTGAGAAACGGGGATGAATCCCTTGATTCCGTCCACGTCCAAGAGGAGACCCCCTTTGTTCGCTTCTTTTGGTCGCACAGAAATAACATCGCCTTTTTCAAAAGCATCCAGAAAGCGTTTCCAAGTTTTTTCTTGGCTAGCCCTGCGCAAAGAAAGAACAACGAGTCCTTCTTCATTTTCACTTTCCAAAACACAAGACACAACTTCGTCGCCGATCTTGAGTTCATTCACCGTGTCGAGAGCGTCTTTCATTTCTCGACCCGCAATGATCCCAGTCAGGACTCCATTGAGATCCACCAAAACAGAGCCTTTGTCGATGCTCATGACCACGCCAGCGATCAATTCGCCTGGCTTAGGCACGACCAAATCAGCACTTCCTTGAAGGAGTTGCTCCATCGAAATAAGAGTGGTTGCCGTAGCATTCATAAATATAGGGTGCACCCGATGCCATTAAAAAATACCGGAATAAGGTTCTGGGCATCAGTGACTCACAAGATGAACCTTAGACCGGCAATATTTTACTTAGATTTATTCAGCCTGTAAAGCAGATTTCTCCTTTGGCAAGGCCTTGGTGCTTTTTATTCCACGTTTGGATTTGCTTTGACCCGGCTTTTTCTTGACGATGATTTGGTCTCCTTCACGAGTCACCACGATGGTGTCTCCGTCGCTGTAGCTTTCGTCCAAAATCCCTTGAGTGATGGCGTCTTCCACGTGCTCTTGAACCTTTCGGCGAACAGGTCTAGCGCCATATTCTGGATCCGTGCCGAGGGTGGCCAAAAGGTCGAGTCCTTCAGCGGTGCAGTCCAAAGTCAGGTGTTTTGGGCTGAGGCGTTTCTGGAGATCAGCAATTTGGAGCCCAACAATTTCCTTGATGGATTCGTGAGTGAGGGGTTCAAAGACCACAATGTTGTCCACACGATTCAAAAATTCAGGTTTAAAATGATCCTTGAGATCCTTAAGGACTTCCGTGCGCTTGTGTTCAAAGCCTTTTTTCGCCACGTCGAGGTCTTCATTGCTGAGGTGAAACCCAATGGAGGCCGCACTTTCGGTCAATTTTTTAGCGCCAATGTTGGAGGTCATGATGATGATGGTGTTCGTGAAGTCGATTTTCCGACCTTTGCCATCCGTCAAAATTCCATCTTCTAAAATCTGGAGCAAAAGATTGAAAACATCTGGATGAGCTTTTTCAATTTCATCAAAGAGAATGACGCTGTAGGGTTTTCGGCGCACACGTTCGGTGAGCTGGCCTCCTTCTTCATAGCCCACGTAACCCGCCGTTGTTCCCGTGAGACGAGAAGTGTTGTGGCGCTCCATGAATTCACTCATGTCGATCTTGATCAGAGCGTCTTCGTCGCTGTAAACTTCTTGTGCAATGGTTTTCAC
>CAYGAB010000022.1:0-10318 GCA_964347725.1 uncultured Candidatus Peribacteria bacterium
CCCAAGAAAAATAAAGGACGCAATGGGTCGCTTGGCATTGGTGATTCCAATCCGGGAACGACGAATGGCCAAGGCAACCTTGTGAATGGCTTCATTTTGCCCAATCACACGACTTTTCATGATGTTTTCAAGATCGCGAAGTCTTTCCACATCTTCTTTGATCAGTTTGGTGACAGGAACCCCTGTCATGCGAGACACCACGGCGGCAATGTCTTCTGCGTCAATGTGGCCGCGCATTTCCCGAGGAATTTTAATGCGTTTTTCCTCCTCAATTTTGGCCATCATTTGGAGTTCTTGTTGTCGCAAATCTGCGGCCAACTCATAATCTTGATGCGTCACGGAGTCTTCTTTTTCTTTGATGATTTTCTTGAGCTGAACCTGAAGGTCCTTGACTTTGCCAGAATCCGGCTTGATCCGCATGCCTTTGAGTGCGGCCGCTTCATCCATGAGGTCAATGGCTTTGTCGGGCAGGAATCGGTCGTTGATGTATCGTTTGGACAGGGTAACGGCGGCACTCAGAACTTCGTCGTGAATGATCAAATTGTGGTGATCTTCAAAAGATTCTTTGAGTCCACTCAAGATGGCAACGGTGTCTTCTTCGGATGGCTCTTCCACCATGACAGGCTGGAATCGACGTTCCAAAGCGGCATCGGTCTCCACATGTTTGCGGTATTCCTGAGTGGTGGTGGCTCCGATCACTTGAACTTTTCCTCGAGAGAGAGCGGGTTTCAAGATGTTGGCAGCGTCTAGGCTGCCTTCCGCACTTCCGGCTCCAATCACGGTGTGAAGTTCGTCAATGAACAAGACAACGTTTGGCTGACTGGCCGCTTCTTCCAAAATCTGGCGAATGCGTTCTTCAAATTCACCGCGGTACTTGGTTCCAGCCACCACGGCAGCCATGGAGAGGCTTAAAATTCGCTTGTCCAACATGGATTCGGGAACTTGTTCTTGAAAAATACGCAGAGCCAAGCCCTCCACCACAGCCGTTTTTCCGACTCCAGGCTCTCCAATCAGCACAGGGTTGTTTTTGGTTTTTCTCAACAAAATGGCAATGCAACGCTCAATTTCTTCATGGCGTCCAATCACGGGGTCCAGCTTGCCTTGCCGAGCCTCCACCACCAAGTCATTGGTGAAGTAATCCAAGGCTGGAGTGGCGGATTTGTCGTCCTTTTTCTTGGTGTCAAAGCTGTCTTTTGTGCTGTCCTGACCTGCCAGAACTCCCTGCAGTCCATTCAAGAAAAACTCCAAGGGATTCACTCCATTTTGAGGGTGGGGAAGGGTGCTGGTTCCCGTGTTGCCGTTGCCCATGCTTTGGCGCATTTTCTCAAAAGCATGCACCAGTTCTTGACGGACTTCATCTGGAGCCACTTTCATGTTTTCCAAAATGACCGTAGCGGCTGTGTTTTCTTGCATCACCAAGGCGTAGAGCAGGTGTTCCGTACCCACAAAAACATGAGCAAATTCGTGCGCACTGCGAACCGCATCTTCGATCACTTTTTTTGCAAAACCAGAAAGCCCCCCAGGGGATTTAGCACTTTTTTGAGAAGTGGGAGCGCGTCCGACGGTCTTCAAGACCAGATTCACATTTTCTAAAGTCACACCAAAGTGGTTCAGCACACTGGAGCCCAGGGAATTTTTTTGAGAAAGAATCCCGATCAACAGGTGCTCGGTGCCAACGTAACTGGTTCCTGTTTTACGAGCAACGTCTTGAGCCACAACCAGTGCTTGTTTGGCTTCTTTGGTGAATTTGTTGAATTGATCATTTGACATAGATGAGGCGTGAGTTAGAAATCATCATGGAATATTAGCAGATTTGACCTGTTTTTGCACCCAGTTGGGTTTGCAAAATCTTAAAAAGGTTTTATTGAATCAATCATGGTCTGCAGAACACTTTTGTATTCTGGTTTAGCTGCAACCGTGTAGTAAATGTCCCCAACTTTTTTTGTCAGGCTTATTTGGCCATTGGAGTAGCTTTCTCCTTCAGAATTGCGGACATTGATGTCGAGACGAATCAAAATAGAACTGCCGTCTTCAATGGGGTCTTGAGCAAAATCATATCCACCCATTCCACCTGAAAAATACCAGTCTTCAGGGTAAAGAATGCTAAAGTGGAAAGGCGTGCTCTCAAAGGTGCGGTAGTCTTCTACCTCGGCAGGCTCAGTCACATCTGCTTCCACCGTTTCTGCAACTCCTGTTGTTTTTTCTGAGTCCATTGATTTCGCCCCAAATCGGAAGCTGTTCACCATCTCGTTGAACTGAGAGGAGAGTGTTGCCAATTCCAATGGGTCAGAAGTGTTTGGCATGAAATAAAGCTCATAAAGATCTGAATCCCTTGCCATGAAATAAAACTCATTTTTCGCAGGGGAGACAGAGTGCAGTGCCATCTGTTGGTCTGCTCCGATTTGATTTAGCTCAGCTCCATCAAATTCAGAGGGGTAGAGCAAGGCGAGAGCTCGCCTTAGGTCGGCTTCTCGAACGGCTGCTTCATCGGAGCCAAGTGTGGTGAGTGACTCAGAATGCACCAATACTTGAATAACGCTGGCCAATCCATCTTCGTGAGCTTTGTTCCACGACACAATTTCGGCAGATTCTTCAAGAACCCAGTCGCTGTGGTACTTCAGGGAAAAGCCAAATTGAGAACTGCTGTAGTCCATCCAAGTTTCATTTTTGGCCTCAAGCACTTCTTCAGGAGCCTCACTCAGACGTCGAATTTCAAGCACGGGCTTGTCTATGTTTTCGTACTCAGAAACCGATCCGTAAATCTCAAAAGTGTCTCCTTTTTTGGAGCTCTCATCTAGGTTGTAACGGCTGGAGTAGGCGTAGTAAATCTCGCCATTTTCATCTTGAAATAGGTGAGTGATGTTTTTGTTGACGTGAATTCCACCCAAAGACTTAACTTCACCAATCATGGTGCTGTATTCCGTGCTCAAGGGTTCATCTAGTTTTTCAGCACAACCAAGAAGGAAAAGTCCAAAGCTCAGGAGCAACAGAGGAAGTGCGCGGCGGGTCCAATTCATGCGTTGGTAGGAGAAGGAATTCCTAGGTAATGATACGCTTTTTCACCCAAAAGTCGACCCCTCGGACTTCGCTTGAGAAAGCCAAGCTGCATCAAATAAGGCTCGTAAATGTCTTCAATGGTGGCGGCTTCTTCGTGCGTGGCGGCGGCCAAAGTTGAAAGGCCCACGGGCCCCCCTTGAAATTGTTCCGCAATGACTTTTAGGAGTCGTCGGTCGCTGGAGTCTAGGCCAAGTTCGTCAATGCCGAGCATGTCCAAAGTGGCTTCCACCGTGTCATGACGGACTGGGGCATGGCCATGAACTTCCGCAAAATCACGCACACGCCTCAGCAGC
The DNA here is from genome assembly GCA_964347725.1 of uncultured Candidatus Peribacteria bacterium. Lineage (GTDB taxonomy): Bacteria > Patescibacteriota > Gracilibacteria > UBA1369 > 2-02-FULL-48-14 > CAYGAB01. Next base: position 3,351 of record CAYGAB010000022.1, read on the forward strand.
CGATTTGCAATGCGCGGAGTTCGCCGAGCACTTTGGGCCAAGCGAAGAGCGGCATTTTTTTCAATGTCCATTTTGAGCAGTCCACTGCTGCGTTCCAAAATGGATTGAACGTCGTCCACGTTGTAAAATTCGAGTTTCAAAATATTGCCAAAACGGTCTCTCAAAGGAGCTGAAATGGAGGAGAGTTTGGTGGTAGCCCCAATCAGAGTGAATTTTGGCAGAGCAATACGCATGCTTCTGGCCGAGGGGCCTTTGCCAACCACCAAATCAAGGGCGTAGTCTTCCATGGCGCTGTAGAGAATTTCTTCCACAGCCGGCCTGAGTCGATGGATTTCATCAATGAAAAGCACGTCGTGCGGTTGCAGGTTGGTCAGCATGGAGGCCAAGTCTCCTGGTTTTTCAATGGCGGGCCCACTGCTGATTTTGATTTGAACATTCATTTCTTTGGCCAAAATGAAGGCCAAGGTGGTCTTTCCCAAACCTGGAGGGCCGTGCAGCAAAACGTGATCCATGGGTTCTTCTCGTTTTTGAGCCGCTTTCAAGAAAATATGGAGATTTTCCTTGGCTTCAGATTGTCCGATGTATTCCTTCAAACTTTGAGGCCTCAAGACATTTTCAGTTTGGAGGGAGTCATCGCTCGTCATTTGAGCTTGTTGAACCTGGGAGCTTGCTTGAGAAGCCTGAGAAACCTGAGTGTTTTTTTCAATCATAAAAAAGTGGAGTGCTAGCCTGCGTTTACTTTATCAGAGACTTCGCTAGAATGCGAATGCTCCTAACGCAAATTGGTGCCGACACGCTTTCTTTTCAGAGATTTCATTCGAGTTTTTGGACTCGGCTTGCTCATGTTCGCCGCCTTTGCGCTTTTGTTCAGCTTAGTCCCGGGCATGTCCGACTGGCTCAAGGGCATGCATCCCGCTTTTGCTTTTGGGATTCAGTACCTCATCCAATTGGTGATCTTGTTTTTCCCACTTTGGATTTTTGTGGTGGAGCCTTATGGCGCTCGTTTAAAGGATTTTGCTTTTCGTCCCGTGAGCTGGAAAAAACTGCTGGGCACGGTGCTGGGCCTCTACTTATTTTACATTCTTTTGTCCTCAGGGATTCTGCTGATTTTGCAGCATTTTCAAGTGGCCCTCCCAGGCTACCAAGATCAAGAATCCTACTTGCCGTTCTTCGGCACGGACGGCCTAGGCTTGAGCCTGGCGCTGTTCACGGTCGGACTGCTCGCGCCCTTTGCGGAAGAGTTGTTTTTCAGAGGCTTTGTCTACCGAGTCTTCACAAAAACCTGGCCCATCTGGCTGGGCAGTATTTTGACCGCCGCGCTCTTTGCCCTGATCCATTTCCAATTGCAGAGCATTTTACCCCTCTTTTTGCTGGGACTTTTGCTGAATTGGGCCTACCAACGCACAGGATCCGTGTGGACCGCTTTTGCCTTTCACGCCTTGAACAACCTCATCGCCATTGGTTTTGAGATCTTTCTCAGCTTTCATCCTTCTGCGATTTCCTCTATAATAAGATGAACACCAACACGCCCTGGTAGCTCAGTGGATAGAGCAGCAGCCTTCTAAGCTGTTGGCCGCAGGTTCAATTCCTGCCCAGGGTACCAATTCAAATTTATTTAGTGACTAGGCTTTTACAGAAAAATGAATAAATTGATAGCCATCAACACGGTGCAAGACATCCCAAGTCCGTATCAAGGCACTTCAATCCAGTCTTTGTTGGAGTATCATAACCTCGAGCGTCGATACGAATCGTATTCAAGTGCACATTTATTGGTTGGAATGTGCATGGACAATCGTAAACACTTACGAATTCCTGACAATTTTGCATTTATAATTCGTTCTGGTGGCGCAAACTTGAGGTACAGTGAATTCAAGGTTTCTTACGCAATTGCTGTCGGTGAACTTCATTGCATAGCATTGATTGGGCACAATCAGTGTGGAATGGTTGGCCTGGTGAATCGAAAAAAACAATTCATAAATGGGCTGACAGAAGGTGCGGGATGGCAGGCTCAGGCTGCGGAAGAACACTTTGATCATTTCGCACCCATGTTTGAAATTGGCGAAGAAACAGATTTTATTTTAAGTGAAGTCAAGCGACTTCGTTTGAGGTATCCCAAAATTTTAGTCGCTCCACTTTTGTATAAAGTCGAAGATGGACGTTTGTACTTTATTGAGGAAGCTGAGTAAGCTTAGATAGAGCAGCCTTCTTATTCAGGTTCAAAGTCGCTTCTGCGCGTCCACATAAGCATCATCCTCCTTTCGTTTGCCAATTTTGATGATAAAAACAGTCACATTTCCTTTGTTGATCTGATAAATGATCCTGTAAAAATCGACTCTCAACCGATAATAACCTTTTAAATCTTTGCGGAGCGGCTTCCCAAACTGGACTGGATTCATCTCGAGTTTCCCTTTTATGGCTCGAAAAATTCTCTCAATTTCATGTGAGTCGAGGTCCTTGAGATCCTTCGAAAGGACTTGTTGATGCAAAACGATCCTGTACATTCCCGGGTTCATAAATTGATGCCGAGCTGTTCGGCTGCATTTTCAAGAGAAATATAATCGTCATTTGAGCTTGCCTCATGTCTCTTCTTTGCAGCATGGGCCAAGATCAAGTCTTCCAGTTCTTCTGTCCTTGCACAATTCTTTTTATACTGGTCAAAAGTCATGATCACAGCGATGGGCTTGTCTCGTTTCATGACGAACATTTTTTCAAACTTCATATTTTCAACTTCCGCCATTCGTGTGCGGAGGTCGCTGCTGCCAATGAGGGCGGTTTTGTCGTCAAGAACAAACATAGCGTACGTTTAAATGTATATTTAGAATGAAATAATGATACTGGATTTCCCCTTGAGCGTCAAACAAAAGACTCTTCCCAGATTCATGCCTACATGGGAATGAGGAGGTAAAAGTGGCCTGAGTCCGTTTTTCCTACATTCTCTAGGTTCAAAATCGCTCCCGGGAGCGGAAGGGGAATCTTTGACATTTGTGCTAAAATTGAAGCATGAAGAATCGAAACACTTACGAGGCACCTTAACAGACCGAGGAGGAATTTGAATGCCACCTGAAAAATTTTCTCAAAAAAAGAGAATGGACGATTTCCAAAAATGGACCGAAGCTTGGGAGTGAAAATCTGGAAAAATCAAAAGCAGTTATTTCTTAGCGACTGCTTAAGGTGGGGATTCCTCCAATCAAAAACAAATCTCCAAAATGGGTCGCTATTTCACATGTCAAATCCACTTGACTTATTTTAAGTTTATTGTTTTAATGCGATTAAGATTAATATTTAAACCCATCAAAAATGTCTTCAGAGAAAACACCTTCAGCCACAAACCATGATGCCACATTAGTATTTGGATTAATGGTTGGATCAGCGCTGCTTTGCCTTCATGGTAAGGACAGAGGGAGGATCGAACATCTTGAAGCAGAACTGGCTGCAGAATTGGATGGTTTCAATAGGCTGGTGTCACAACGAGCTCATGCTGTAAATCAACCAATTTCCTCGGCAGGTTGGGTGGACACTGTCACTTCTGCTGAAAAATTGACCGTTATTCCAAGTCCTGGTTGCAGTGCTGCTGTGGGGAGGCTGATGGCACCTCAAAAAGATTTAGGAAATAATGAAGGTTACATTTGGATCAAGGTCACAAGTTCGACAGTTAACATTAATGGAGATTCAGATCAGTGTGCTCGCGAATGGGGCGAGATCAAATTAGTTACTAAAAGATTGATTGATGGGAAGGAGACGGTCCTTTCCTATGGAAGGGACATTTTCGCTGAATACTACCTTGCATGTAATGTTGACGGATACGACTATCGTCCTCCTTATAGCGACGATATAGTCAAATTGACGCCTACAGCGGACTTCTACTTTGAGGTTCCTGTTGATGCAGGACAGCTTTACTATCATGCAGAGTATTCGTGTTCCCCGAACTCCAACGCTACCTTTATGCATGATGTCCCTAGGGCGGAGTTTGAGGCTCCTAGATCCTTGTTTGTGAAACTTGAATTTTAGCACAAGTTGCAGCCCTGATCTTCCTTCTCCCCTCAAATCTGCTATTCTTGGGCCACAAGTTCACAGCCCCAAAATCACATGCCCACCTCAGAAACTTGGTCGCAATTCCGGGAGAGACTGTTCGGCACTGAATACGATATTTGGCACGATGGGGGGATCGACCCTTCGGCACCTTGGACGATCAAAAAAGAAAAACCTGAGCACGTTCTGGCCATGCTTCAAGCTGGACTGGAAGAAGGGGATTACGTGGCGGCAATGGGCCTCCGTTTGGTTGAAGGAGAAGCGGGTGTGGATTTGGCGGAAAAATGCCTGAAAGAACTTGGAAAAAACGAAAAATTCGACGCTAAACTCCAAGTGGAATTGGCGCAGTACCTTCAAGAAAAGCGACCAGGTCAGGATTATTCAGCTTACGTTTTGGACATGGCGAAGCATTCCTCTTTTGACGTTCGGCTTTATGCGGCGGTGGCTCTGCGATTTTTCCATGCCGAAAAAGTTCGTGAGCCCATCTTGGCTTTGATTGGCGGTGATCCAGATTTTTTTGTGCGAGTGAATTCCTTGGATACTTTTGTTCGAGTCCAGGGACTCACAGCCGCCGATGTTCCAAAGTACGAGGAATGGGCTGGCCGTTTGGGGCGCAATCACTCGGAATCAGAGTGGGCGAAAGTGGCGGAAGAGTTGGCCTCCGACCCTCAGTTCACCTCCAACAAAACCGAATAGCTTTCGCCATCGTTTTGAAGGACAACGTTCAGGCGGTAGATGAGTTCAGCGACTTCTTGGCGGCTCATTTCTTGGTCAGGCTCAAAGTTTTTGCCGTCCACAGGGAGGAGGTTTTTGGCTTTGGCAAAGGCCACGTAAGGGGCAAACCAAGCGGAGCTGTCCACGTCTTTGTAGGGGTTTTCACTCACCACAGGGTCAATGGAAACGTCGGCCAAACTGAGGGCCATCTTCAAGGCTTCCACACGATTCACTCCTTGTTCAGGTTTGAAGCTGCCGTCATTGTAACCTTGAACCACGCCTTGTTCGTAGGCGGTGCCGAGAAAGTCGGAGTACCAAGTTCCATTTTGAGTGTCGCTGAAATTCACCTGTAAACCTTGGCGGACTTCTTGGTCAAAACCGCTGTAGGCCAATTTCAAAAGTTCCACACGAGAGACGGTTTTTTCAGGTTGAAAGCTGCCGTCCGGGTAGCCGCTCACCGTGCCTTTTTTGAAAAGGTAAGACACAGCGGGGAAGGAAGGATTTGCTTCATCCAAGTCACTGAAGAGCTGATTGCTGAGAACAACTTGGTCGCTTTGGCGGCCGTATTCCAATTGGATGCTCACGTCTCCTTCTGAGGAGGACACAAAGCTCACTTCAGCCAAACCATTGATGAACTCATCCCCAAGGATTTTGCTTTGAGAGAATTCCCCCTCTCCACGAACCAAACTCAACTCCACTTTGCCAACTCCAGCAAAGTCGCTTGTGGCATTTCCGCTCGAATCCATGGCTTGAATCTGAATTCGTTCTTCTTCATTCGGCCGTATGCTGCCATCGGTCACGAGTTCAAAGTGATTGAAAGGTTCAATGGAGGTCTGCACGGGAATCGCATCGGAGAAATAACTTTTGCCTTCGAGTTCAAGACCCAAGGTCACGCTGCCCTCCCGTTCTCCAAAGAGAATCAGAGCGGCCTGGCCACCTTTGAAGTCGCTTGCTTTGAGGTAACTTTTGTTGAGTTTGGCCACGGAGTCATCGGAAACGCTCAGAGTCAATTGCCCATTGAAGGAAGGCTTTTTAACCAGATTTCCGTCGCTGTCCAAGGCTTGAACGTTCACTTCCAGTTTGCCACCGGTAGAAAGTCCGCCTGAATAATCTAGGTCTAGACTGCTCACGGCAGTTTCTGAGACGTCTGCTTCGTTCGAATCACTCGAGGTGTCAGAATCTTGAGAGGGGGTCGCATCTGAGGAGTCCTCACTCGAAGTGCTGGCACTGTCGCTGCTCGTGCTGGCATTCAAATTGTCCTGCACGAAATCCATTGGATTGGCGGTGTAGCGGATGGCGTTGTCTTTCCCGAGACCCACGTTCACCGCATCAAAAAAGTCCACTTTGGCCAACTGGGCTTCTTTGCTTGTGAAGGGCCAATACACATGAAAAGGAGCGTCCTCCGTGTCCAATTGAAAGTGCACGTGAGGAGTGGTGGCGGTTCCAGTGCGACCAGATTTACCGATCACATCGCCTTTGGCAACCACGGTGTCTTCCGTCACATCTATCTCAGAAAGGTGAGAATAACTGGAATAAAGAGTGGTGATTTTGCCAGGATTGTTCGGGTCTGGAACCCCAACGTGTTTCAAAACCACGTGTTTCCCAAATCCAGAAGCTTGATCAGAAATTTTCTCCACCACGGCATTGGCAATGGCCAAAACGGGTGTGCCTTCGGGAACTTTGATGTCCACTCCAGCGTGACTTCCGCAACGTTCCCCACATTGGTCCAATTGATAGTTCCCAAGATAAGGAACCGGATAAGTGAGCACGGCATTGTAGCCGGCGTCGCCCCATTTCACTTCTTGACTCAAAACGTCCTTGTCGTACTCTGGCAAGGCGATGAATTTGTTGGCGGGAATGTCTTTGTAAGAGGCTTTGAATTCGTCTAAAGTGAGTTTGACCCAGTTTGGAGAGTATTCTATGGGAGCCACGGTTCCGTCAAAAGGCGCGTGCTGAGTGAGGTCCAAAATGGAGGCCATCCACTGTTCGTTGGCCATGAATTGCAGGTTCATGCTTCCAACAGAAACGGCCGTGAGCGCTAAAATCCCGACCCAATGACGAAGATTATCCTTGCGGTACCAGCGTTTGAAGAGGCGACGAGTGTTCATGGGTTTGGGTTTTGTTTCTGAAAAAATCTTACAATTATACCAGAATTATGGGAGAAATTCAATCCATAACGCAGTCTCCGGAAGAAACTCAGGCCTGGGCTGAAAGTTTGCTCCAAA
>CAYGAB010000023.1:0-5790 GCA_964347725.1 uncultured Candidatus Peribacteria bacterium
GCATTCAAGACAGCGACGAAGATCTTTTGGATGATTTGGAAGAAAAAACCATTGGCACGGATCCTTTGATTTCCGACACGGATGAAGACGGAACCGCCGACGGCAAGGAAGTGTTTGCGGGGCAAGATCCTCTCAAAGCTGGCGCTGTTTTATTCAGCGATGTCAGCAGCACGGATCCCTACTACCACGACATTGCTGTGCTGGTTTTGCGTGGCGTTCTCACCGGCTATTCGGACGGCAGTTTTAGGCCAGACCGTTCTCTGTCTCGTGAGGAATTTGTGAAGGTCAACTTGGGATCCATTTGCTTGCGTTGCGCCGAATATTCCGAAAACTACAAAAAATCCTTGCTGAGCGATTATGCTCAAGACCCCTTTCCAGACACCGACATCAATGAAAATTTGCTGGCTTGCGTGGCGGAAGGAAAAAGCCGCGGCATTGTTTCTGGATACGCGAATGGTTCCAAAGCTGGATTCTTCAAACCAAAAGATCCAATCAGTGGAGCCGAGGCCACCAAAGTCATTGTTGAGACGGCGGAACTTCCCGTGACGGCCAAAACCAGCGACCTCAAATGGTACGACCCCTACGTTCGCAGCGCGGAAGAAAACCAACTTTTTCCAAAAGAATTCAGCACGGAAAAAGAAAAGGAAGATTGGTTGAAATCCAGCATCACTCGCTCCGACTTTGCTCAAATGGCGGTGCGACTTTTGGAAGCCAAAGATTGCCGAGGCGACGATCAAGATGGCGAAGGACTGAGTGATTTGGAAGAGACGAGTTTGTACGGAACCAATCCAAATTTGGCGGACACCGACGCAGGAGGAATCAACGACTTGGCGGAAGTTTTGCGTGAAAGTGACCCTTTGAATGCCGAGGACGACTTTCCCATCGACAGCTCAACGGGATCCACAAATGGGAATGGGGGCGACACTGGCAATGCGGAGACTTTTGAGTTGGGAGGACTAAGCCAAGATCCTGGACTTTATGTGGTTTCCAATCACGCCGCTTTGGAAAATATTTCAGTGAATGGAGCCAGCACGAGCACGGTGGATTTGTTCACCAGTGAAATTCCTGCGGATGGTCAGTCCGTCTTGTTCGTGCAAGCAGAAATTCGGGATGAAAACAATGCCGTGACTCGTGATGACAACAGCAGTGTGATTGAATTCTTGGTCAGTGACAAAAGTCACGGAACTCTTTTTGAAGACCAAGTTCAGGTGGAAGCTGGGGTGGCAAAAACGGTTTTCAAAAGTTCTTTCAAAGCGGGTGAAGTTCAAGTGGAAGCTCGTTTGAGGTCTGGTGGAATTCCTGGTGGGAGTGCTCCCATTGATGTTTTGCCTGGGGACCCAATTCGGCTCAGGCTCAGCAGTGAATCCAAAGTTTTGCCAGCGGGCGCGGAGGCCGTGAGCACGGTGAATTTGAGCCTGTACGATGCTTCTGGAAACATCAGCAACCATGGCTTTTACACGGTGACTGTGAGCAGCGACGGAGGCCTGACTTTGTTGGACCTGACGGATGAAGATGCCTCTACGGATGGCGTGCAAGTGAGTGTGACCGAAGGCAGTTTGGATTTCCGTGTTTTGGCAGCGGAAAAAGCAGGAAAATCTATCCTGACTGCTTCCCTAACGGAACAAAGCCTGATTAAAACACAACTCAGCATCGACCATTTGGACGACATGGAATTGAAAGTCACGCCTTCTCAAAGCATTGTTTTTGCGGGTGGAACCACGTCTTATCCTGTCGACGTGAGCGTGGTGAATGGGCTCGGCCAAGAAGTCACCGGCTATCAAGGAGAAATCCAATTGAGCATGAGCGACCCAAACTACGGAAGCATCAATGACGGTACTTTTTTGCCTGGCACTTTGGCCGGAAAGGCGCAAATCATCGCCACGAGTTCTGGGCTGGAAAGTGGCAGTGCGGAGGTTTTGGTGGAGGCGGGCAAAACAAGTGAATTGAGAATCCGCCACAGCGAAGGTGCCGAACGCCTCAGCGCGGGATCGATTGAAAGCTTTTACGTGGAGGCTTACGACATTTACGGAAACCTTGCCGATTTGGACAGCAGCACCAAGGGGCAAATTGACCTGACCAGCCTGAGCAGCGCTTATGGAAATTTGCTGCAAAATGAATTCACTCTCAATCAGGGTGCGTCTAAAATACAAATTGAAACTGGCGACGGCAGCGGCACGCTCAACATGATCGCCAGCAGCGAAGGGCTGATTTCTGGAACTTGGACGGGGCCCGTGAGCTATAAAGTGGAAGCCACTCAAATCCAAAATATTCAGCCTCAGATGCTGTACGGCTCTTTGATGGGAGGCCCTTTTGGAGATTTCACTCAAGAAAATTACGTGGCTGGTTGGATGACTTTCAATGGACGCACTCAAGCGGTGAGCAGTTTGATTGCGGACCCCAATCCAAAAAAACTCATGGTTGGTGTGGACGGCACTGGAGCCATTCTTTTTCCTGACGACGGACTCGTGAGTCAAAGCGTTTTGCCAGCTGGGAAACAAATGCCAGTCAGAATTCAATGGCGGCAGTTTCCAAGTGAAACACTGCTCGGTGATTTGTTTTATGTTTTGCCAAGCACCACAAAATTGAGCGAACTTCTTTCTCCCAGTCTGTTGACACAAGACTCTCGTTTGAGTTTGGAATGGACGGATTCTGCTCTGCTTTTGAGAGAAGATGCGGGTGTTGTGGCCAAAGTTCGCCAAGATGGACAAGTGGTCTTGCTGAATCCAAATTACAATTTGAGTGTGCCAAAAAATCCAAAGGGCATGAGTTTCTTGATCTCCCGAGCCACAGAACCTGTTTTGCAACTGGACTTTCAGACGGAATTCACGGAAGACGTTCAAATCTTGGATTCTGACTTTTCCTTCAAATTGTGGGATGGGAAAAAAGCGGGACTCTACTTTGTTCCGACCGTGCATTCGCAAGATTTGATGATGCCTTTGTTCAGTGGCAACAGCAGCGCAACGCCTCAAGGATTGGGCCTCATTCAAACAAACACCTTGGATTCGGCGAGCTCAGAAACGGACAACGCCAGCTTCGGCTGGGAAGGCGACAATAAAAATCTACTGCTCTTTGCGGCGGGCAATACCGTTGGGCAATCCAATCTATTCTATGCGTCTGACATTGGCGTCGTTTTGGGCGACCCGACCATTGCGCTGAGCACGCCAAATCCCACCAATGCCGTTGGATTCACGCAAGACATGGGAACTCAAGTGGCCGCTTCTCAAGAAGAGATTCAAGAGCTGGTGCAACTGGACTTCAACGGAGATGAAAAACCAGATTTTGTTGCCTCTTACGAAGACGGACGAATCGACCTTTTGGAAAACATGGATTCCAAGGAACGTTTGCATTCTCGTGGGACTCTCCTGTTCATTGAAAATGGCATTGGATCTTTGGACGCAGGAGACTTCAATGCCGACGGACTTTCTGACCTTTTGATTGCCACTGAAAACCCTTGTTACGCGGATGAAATGTGCCTCTACCTTTATGAAAACATTGGAGGTGGTTTTACCGCAAAGAACTTAAGTCTCAAAGAAATCAAAGGCAAACCAAAACAAGTGGAAGTGGTGGATCTCAACAACGACAATTACGACGACATTGTGTTGGTGGATGAAAATCTAAAACTCTACGTCATTTGGAATGAAGAAGGCAGTTTCAGCACCGTGGATGAACTCAAGGATTTTGGCTTAACCATTGAGCCCTCAAACAATCTTTGGGATGAAGTCGCCTTTCACACGGAGGGACTTTTGGATGGCAGCCTCAACTTGCCCATCGAACAAGAAAAAAACATTGAATCCACCGACGGAAGTTCCAATGTGAACGACTTTGTGGAAAGCCTTCAAGGCAATGGTTTTGAGGTTGAAGTGGACAGCTTGGAACCCACAGGAAGCAGCACCGTAAGAAAAGAATCCGCCTTTGATACGGTTGAAAATGAAAGCCTTCAAGGCCTGCTCGCCGTTCAAAAAAGCATGAGCGATTCCAATGGAGGCCGTGCTGAAATTGGCGACGTTTTGACGGTCACCATCAAAATCAGCAATCGCAGTTCTTCTGCCGTGGAGGACCTTTATTTGTCGGATGAAATTCCAGGATTTTATGCCTTCAACGAAAGCAGCTTGGCTTGTTTGACTTGCGATGAGGTTTTGACTTGGTCTCGTGGGAATGGCGATCATCCTTTTGTGGCTGGGCCTTTGACCTTGGCCGCCTCTGAAGTCGCACAAATTCAGTACACGGTGAATGTTTCCGATTTGCCGCAACTCACTTTGATGGTCGGCCAAGACATTTTAGACGACACGAAAGACGACAATTACGCAGACATTGGCGTCTCCATTGATGGCAACACCACTGGCACCATGGTCACTTTTTATTCCGATGGGACGATCACGGAAGAAAGTGGTGGATTCTTGGGGATTGGTGGCACTAGTTTCAAACGAGTTCAATTTTATGAACGCAATTCCAATGGCTCAACGGAAGAACCCGTGAGCGATTCTGCTTCGGTTTTTGAGGACGAAAATGAAAACGGTGTTCCGGATTTTGTGGAGAACATGAGTGAAAAAGGCCTTCCCATTCCTACTTCCGGCGTGGACATCGCCAAAGACGTTTTGGGTGCCGTGAACAAAAATGGGGACAAGTACTACAACCCAGACGAGCTCTTTCAAAACGAAGACGACCAAGACGAAGATGGCCTGGTGGATTTGGTGGACGACTGGACCATGAAGGGCGACGTTTTGCTGGACCCGAGTTTGAATTTGTCCAGCACGGACGTGACGCTTTCTAGCGAAGGCGAGGCCGACGTGGAAGTGAGCGCTGAACTCAATCTTGCCAATGAAGCCGTGGATCAAGTCTATCAAAAAGTAGAAGGAATCATTTCTAAATTCACCTGCAACGGCGGATGTTTTGGAATTTTAGGCAGCATGGCCTTTTTGACACCGGGGACTTTCCACAGCCCGATTTTGGGGATTCCTTTTGCCATCGACCCTGGATTTCCTGTCTTTGGGATTTTGCCAACGCCCATCCCTTTGCCGTGTGCTGGACCAACTTGTGCGGCTTCTATTTTCCGACTCTATCTATCCCCCACCACGACTTTAGGACTTGGCATGGGAATTTGTGCGGGACCTTTTGGCAGCGCTTGCATTGCCCTGAGTTTACCGATCATGCAAATGACGGGAATTTGCGACGCGATCAACAGCAGCATCAGCAATGCGCTTTCCGGGTCCGCAAGTTTTGCCAGCAGCGGCGACAATAAGATTTTTAGTGTGAAAGGATCGGTGGGTGGAGGTGGAGACAGTGCTTTGGAAAGCAGCATTTTTTCAGATTACGAGCCCATTACTCAAAAGAAAATCAACATTCAAGTCCCTGGATTTCCTTCTATTTTTACGGAATGGTGGAAGGCCCAGAAATTTGAGTTGTTCAAAATGTTGGACTTGCCGGACATCACTTTCATTTACCCAAGTGGTTCCAGTTTTGTGAACGAATTCACCAAAGAAGAGCCCGAAAAAGTTGAGTTCGACCAAAGCTCGGACAAGGGTTATTTGGGCGACAAGGTCCAGTCCATCACGGGCAGTTTCATGGGCTTGGAAGGCTTTTTGAATCAGGTTCATTCCTTGCCTTTGATCGACATCGAATTGCAGCCAGTGGACGTCCACTATCCAGACCTCACTCCAGAAGAAGTGGAGGCCATCAAACGTGATTTTGAAGATTTTAAAGACGACACCAAGGCGGAATGGAAACGCTTTGCCGACCAGTTCTTGGTGTTTTGGAATGACGAAGCCAGAGACGCTGCCGAGCGGGAAATTC
>CAYGAB010000023.1:5800-10003 GCA_964347725.1 uncultured Candidatus Peribacteria bacterium
AAATGAAAATTTTTCATGAACTCGAAAGTGCCATCAATGATTTGCTCACGGACATCGACGCGAACTTGGCCGTGATCGACAGCTACGCTCACATTCCGGAAGAGCTGCTGAAAATTCGATTCATTGAGGCTTATTACGCTAAAGTTATCGTGTGTTATTTGGACGCGATCCTGGGATTTGCTGGCGGCTATTTGGCGGAAAATGCCAACCGCGTGCAGGCCTGGATCCAATGGGTTTTGGACTTGCAACAAATCATCAAAGGTTGGCAGTTGCTTCTGGACATTGCCATCGACATGATGGATTCCTGTGACAAGTGCACCAATCAACGTTGGAGTCTTTTCCATTTGCTGCTGAGCTTGTTTATTTTTATTCCGGATTTGCCGGTCATTGAATTGCCGAAGTTGCCGAATTTGGTCTTGGACGTTTCTCACATTCAAGCCGGCGTGAACATCATTTGGCCAGACATCAACTTTGTGCCAGAACCGATCGATGTGCCGGAATTGCCGCGCATCAGTTTACCGACCGTTTATTTGAAGGGTGACTTGGACTTGAACGTGGATTTGCCGGTCTTGCCGGAATTTCCCATCAATTTGCAGTTGCCGCCTTTGCCCGCCTTGCCTCTTCCAAATTTACCGAGTTTGCCACCTCCGCCCAGCATTCCCAACATTTTCCCGACGCTGAAAGTGTCGCTGCAAATCGTGAGCAACATTTTGAAATTGGTGTGTTTGATCCGATCTGGTTTCATGCCAGTTCCAGAAGGCGTGCTCAAAACTCAAATCGAACAAATCACGGAGAGGCCCGGCGGATTTGTCTTGCCTTTTGACTTGGCGCTCACCGTGGAATGGCCGTCCTTCAGTTTGGATTATTTGAAAACCATTGAAGTGGTGACTTATCTCAACCTCACGCCAGACTTGAGTGCCTTTTACGATTTGGTGAAAGGCCTGGCCGATCAAAGCAATGTTTTCATTGGAGAGGGAGTTGGGAAAATCAATAAAAGCATGCTGCAAATTCGCGATAAAATTCAATCTGTCTTTGACGTGGTGGGCAACATTGAAGCTGGAATTGACGTGAGCGCAGAAGCCAGCGCGAGTGAGGATGGTGTGGACGCTGAAGCAGAAGCGGAAGTCGAGGTAAAAACCACTTCTTCTACCGACCCAATGGATGAGGCGCAAAAAATTGCGCTCCAGTACAAAGACGAGCCAATGATGCAAAGTTATTTGGGTGCCTTCAACAACCAATGGAAATTACTGGGATCTCAAATTGAGGCTTGGGACAAAGAAATGCCAGAAGAAATCCGTTTGGTGGCCACTCAAGAAATCCTCAATGAAGAGGATCCTCGCCTGAACCGTTACGATGAGGTCATTGCGAGTTACAAGAATTGGGACCCTGAATTTTTAGCCAGCATTCAAGAAACACCGTTGGCCAAAGTCGCCCTTTTGCGAGATTCACTGATCGCCTACACAGAAAATTTGGATCAAAACATTGAGCAGCTGCAAGGCATGGACGGAACTCGCGCGATGAAGTTTTTGGCTCAGACCAGCGGCGATCAAACGCCCTACGCTTTGGCGAGTGCTGAAAGCGATTCTTACTCCACTGCCACTCCTTTGCCAGACCGACTTTTGGCCAGCACCAGTGACGCCACCGATGCCCTGGCCGGCACAGAAGACTACCAAGGAACTTCGGCACAAACCCAACAACAAGGGATTTACATTTACAATGCAGAAGCTGGCGTTGCCGAGGCTTTGATCAAGTACCAAGCCGATGCCGACAAAAAGAATCACATTCTCTTCAGTGATCTAGACAGCGATGGCGATGAAGACATTGTTTATTCCTTGGGCGGAGACGTGTACATCAAAGAAAATCACACGGAAACTCCCAGTTTACGCTACTTGAGCAGTGACCCTTCCGAAGGCGCTTTTGAGGCTTGGGACACAGAACACGGCACGGTGAAAAACCTGCGTTTGGGACGCAATCAAAATGAAGCCTCCAGCGTGAGTTTCAATGCTGGTGTGGATTCCATTGGATACGAGGTCACGCTCTACGACTCAAAAGAAGCGGTCTTGAGTGCTCCTGCAGAAAACATTCAGCGTCGTCTTTTGATGAACCGTGAACAACAAGATTCTGTGTCTGTTGTGAATGAAAACGAAGTGACCAGTGAAGCAGGCGCCATCCTCCCCTCCACCAGCGAGTCCCAAACGTATCAAAATGAACTCGACGGCCTCAGCATTGATCTTCCAAAAGAAACGGAATTTGTTCTGCCGACCGTGAAACCAAGTCGCATTTGGGCCAGTCATGAAAGTGGTGACACGGTCTTGCACAATGCCAGAAAACGAACTTCACTCAGCGGTGGTCGCATTGAAAGCACAGACGTGATCACGATTCAAAGCACCAAAGACAGTGTTTTTGAAATCGACTTAGAAGAAAGCACGGTTGAAATGAAAATTCCTGCCTTCCACCGCGTGGATTTTCCAGCTGGAAATCGCAGCGTCAAAATGAAGAGTGGTGGTGGGTACTGGATCCAAGCTGAAATTTTGGAAACCCAAGACCTCAAAGAAGGAATGGAAATTTTTGCAGACGAAGAAATCACTTTGGATGGATTTTTTGCGGAAGCCAAACTCAGCACCACGGAAGGGCAATCGATTGATTTGGACAATGAAGAGTCTTTTGTTTGGGAAGTGCTCAGCAATGCTGGTCAACCGAGTGCCAATTTTGACTTGGAAAATGGAGCGTATTACGGCTTGGCGCGAGGCCTCTTTGAAGACGGCAGCTTTGGAACTTGGGGAGAAAATATTTTGATGAATCCACAGGTTTGTGCGGACAGCAGTGCCCCTTACCCCATCATCAGTGAAAGTTCTCAAGACTACAATCACGACGGCAAAGTGGACGTGGCCATTTTTTCTACCGTGACCCTTTCGGCCAAAGATTCTTTTGACACGGACAGCGAGATTGTGGACGCGGCTTGGGACTTGGACTCCAGCGTGGATGCCGATGGAAATGGCACTCTCAATGACGACGAAGAAGTGCTTGGACTGGACGCTGAAATTGGCCCTTACGATACCGTGGACGACAAAGAAGTGACGCTTTGGGTGAAGGACACCGCCGGCAACCAAGCCAGTGCCACCACCACCGTGAATGTCTACGTTCCTAGCATTGCTTTGACAGAGGCAACGCCGAGCCATGTTGCTGGAAAAACAGACCCCTCCAGTCCGAACCTACCCTTCCATTTGGTGAGAGAAAGAGACGGAATCGTGCAAGAAATTGGCCAAGATTTGGTGACCGATTCGAGTGGTAATTTTGACCTGAGTTTTTACAGCTCAGATTTCTTGGCCGTCTACGACATGAACGGAGAGAAAGTGGCTCAATACAGTCCCACCACAAAGCAGCTCTTGGCTTTGAATGAAGCCTACGCCGTCACGGCTCTGGCCGCCAATGACCCTTGGCCTTCTCGCTTGGTGCTTTATGAAAAAGCCAGCAACACTATTTTGGCAAGCTTCATCGTCAACGTGGACTCCAAACGCAGCATCACGACTCTTGAAAAGGAAATGGATTCCTACGAACTTTCTTCGCAAGCGAGTGTGAGCGTCCACCTTTTGAAAGATGAGCTTTTCCGTTTCAATGAATCGGGTGAACTCATTGCCCCAGACCCTCAATTGGCCACCCCAGATTTGGTCTTGGGACGAGATGGAAATTTGCACATTTTAGACGAGGACCGGTTCACGCTTCAGAAACGTGAGGCCAGTTCTTTGGATGAATATTTGATTTTAGAAGTTTACGATGAAGGCAAACTCGCCATGGAATATTGGCCTGGAAATCCTGGCCTTTCTAGTGAACTTCAATTGGTCAGCACTGAAGATTTGCAACTACCAGAAAATGCTGGCCTGAGCGGGAATTCTGAAGCCAGTTCATCGCTTCAATTTGAAGACATTTCTGAAAAAGATCCGCTCTACGATTCCATCTACGAATTGGTGGACTTGAAGGTTTTGCAAGGCTACGAACAAGATGGAAAACAATGGTTCAAGCCCGCTCAAAACATTCAGAGATCCGAATTCACCAAGATTATTTTGGCCATTTTGTGTCTCAGTCCACGGCCAGAAGCTTACGACTTGCCTGAGGTTTTCAATGACATCAGCGACCCAAGCCTTTGGTACTACGCCGTGACCAAAGAGTCTCAACTTTTGGGCTTGATCACTGGTTATTTGAAAG
>CAYGAB010000024.1:0-9986 GCA_964347725.1 uncultured Candidatus Peribacteria bacterium
CCATAAATGTCACTTCCTGGATAAACAAAGCCTCTCCTTTTGCACAGTGACATCACTTCTTCCATTGAACTCATGATTCCAGAAATTAAAAAGTGAGGTGATTTTACAAGAAAAAACCCCTCGGTGGAAGTCCAAAGAGGGGTTCTGTTTGAAATTTGAAACTTAAAACTAAGCGTTTTGAGGCAAAGGTGGCATTGGATTTCCCATTCCTGGATTCATTGGGTCCATTGGATTCATGGGCTGAGCTGGAGGCATGGGTGCCGGAGCCGGCATTGGAGCTGGCGCTGTGTTTTGCGTGGCATTCATGGCTGCTTGCTTGGCTTCAAAATCTTTCATTGCTCCTTCGAGCACTTTGAAGAAAGATTCGGCCGTCTTGTGATTCATGTTCACACGGCTCACCACCTCAATCACTGGAGCTGGCGTGTTTGGCAACAAATAGCCAAAATCGAGAACCACCTCATTGGAATTCACATTCACTGAGACTGCATTTGAGTAAACACCCTTTTGCACTTCATCAGGTACTTTGACTTGAAGCCCTTGATTTGGGTCTTGAGCAGTTTGACCAGTTTGGCCAGTAGGAGGCGTGACTTGATTTGGATCCATTTGGTGGAGGTTAGATTTGATAAATCATCACAGTATAGCATGAAATTCTGGCAAGGTCACGTGATTTACAAATAAATTCGCATCAAGAAGAATGGGATTGTTCATTTAACTCCTTCGCCATGACTTCTTGCTGCAACGTGAATTCTAAAGATCATCAGCTTTGGATTGGCCTGGTGGCTCTCACTTTTGGTGGAGTCGTTTTGCTCCAAAAACTAGGCTGGCTACCTGAAAACACTTTTGAATATTTGTGGCCCAGCGTTCTTTTGGAGACTGGATTCAAATGGATTGTGAGCAGCCGATGCGAGTGTGGCAAAGTTTTGCCAACTGCAAAGAAAAAGAATCTTCAAAAGAAAGCTCTTCCTAAATAAGGGGCCAATAGAACTTGCTTGAAAAATGCAGCGTACAAGGGGTCATGAACCTGCATCATTTGAGGTTGACCTGCTTCGGAAGTCAGAAAGAAAACGTGCTCCTTTTGAAGGATTAAGTCTGCATCCACACTTATGTTTGCAGGAAAATCATAGCCTCGACATGAAAATTTAGAAAATCTATGCTGAGCTTGCTCAAGCTGTACACTTGGAACGGTCAGCACATGCTCTGCGAGCATTGGCTTAAAACCCTCCAGAAAGTTTCTGAGGCATTCTGCCGCTACCGATTTGGTGCCAAAATTTGAAAACAAAACGGTCAATTCATGGTGAGGGCTCAGCTGGGAATGCAGACTGCTCAGTATGGCCTTTGACCCAAAGTAAAATAGAGTTTTCTGTTGTTCAAGAGGCACCACTTTTCGCATGTCCTGCAATTCATCGATGCAATTCCGGGCTAGATTTAATTTGAATTGGAGTTCGCTTTTTTCCTTTTCCAAGCCGTAAAGCAGGCATTCTGGGTCGTGCGGTGAGTACTTCCTGCCCCTCTGTGTCTCCTCCGTTGTCACCAAGGCTCTGTTGGCCAGAGTTTCTAGAACAGAGTAAACCGTGGCGCGCTTCAAGCCGGTTCGACGAGCGATGGCGCTGGCTGGAGAAGGGCCAATCCTGAGCAACATTAAGTAGACCTGGGCTTCCTTTTCAGAAAACCCCAGTTGGAGCAGACGATTCATAAATTTGATGACACTGATAACACGGCTAAGCTTAGCCGTTTCAAGGCCCGTGTAAAGAATTTTCTGTTATTAAAAATCAATAACACTTTTGCTCCGATGTGTTGTCAGCGGTCCAACACTCCAATTTGAATCTGAAAATGCCAAGCCTTCAATTGGGTTTTTGCAATTATTTTGATTGAATAAATACATTCTTAAACCCATCGATTTATGTTTTGCCTCATTGTTAGTTCTTATGGCCTGCAGTCTCAGCTCTACCTTCGTGCGCTGAGGCATGAGAACATCTATTCCCTGGTGGAAAATCCCAAAGCCTTAGTGGACGCCACTCACATTAGGCCAGATTTAGTCCTCATTCCGCACCCTCTCTTAGAAGAAAGCCCAAAAGGTTTCTGGGAGTGGTGTGAAATCATCTCTCAACACGCCCCCATTGTTTTCCTAGGACACTGCCAACAAAAGAGCAGCAGCGCAAAGCTCAGTATCCAGGCACTCCAAAGATGCGTCTTTATTGACGACCCCAACGACATCTCTCAACTTTGCAACATTTTAAAAGATCTGATTGTTCTCAACAAAAAACGTCAAAACGCGCTCAGGGAAATGAAATTGGGCGAATTTACTTTGGACAAAAACCGATATTTGCTCTTGAGTAAGCTCAAATATCTGAGGCTCACCAAAAAAGAATTTTATCTGCTCGAACTCTTGGCTCAACACCGTGGACAGGTCCTCACGAGAGAAAGAATAATGGAGTACGTTTGGGACAAAGGCAACTACGTGGCTGAAAACACCATTGATGTTTACGTTAGTAGACTCAGGAAGAAGCTTCGTTCATTGACAGACTTGCTTCAGATAGATACTATTCCTTGTTTAGGATATGAACTGAAAACCATTTCCGAAAAATTATTGTGATATTTTTTTTGACAACAGTAAGTTAGGCCAGAAACTTTACAAGAAGCAAAATAGTTTGCTAGCTTAGAGCCATCTGACCCACCCCCCATGACTCAATCCCCTTTTCTAGTCGACGGACAAGTTACCGCCGAAAACATTAAGCTTCAAGAGCTTGTTCAGTACATGCTCGTTGTCCTCTCTGAAAAAGAGAAGTACATCATTCAACAACGCTTCTCACTTGAGTCCGACAAAAAACAGACTCTTGAAGAAATTGGACAGCACTTTGGCATCACAAGGGAAAGAGTGCGCCAAATCGAAAAAGCCGCTTTGAAGAAATTGGCTCGAAGCGCTCAAAACAGCAACATTCGGGTTTTAACTTCATTTGCCAAGACCTTGCTTGAAAAAGAAGGTGGCGTGCTCAAGGACAGCTCCTTCAAATCACTCCTAGTGAACATCCTCCCAAACGTGGACGCAGACCAGCTCCAAGAGCTTCATCTTGCCCTAGTGCTTGACTCTGAGATTCATTTTGAACCGAACACTCTCAAATTTCACCCCTACTGGAGGCTGACCAGCATTCCGGAAGCAAAAGTGAAGCGAGTCATCGACCGCGGACTGCAAACGCTCAAAAAGAACAAACAAGTGCTTTCCTCCGAACGCCTGAGTTCAAAAATAGTTGAGACTGTAAAAATGGACTTGAGCGCCAATGCGACTCAACGCATTCTAGAAGTCTGCAAAGACTGCAAATTCACCTCAGAAGGAGTTGGCCTGGCCAGCTGGAGGCACATCCATCCTCGAACCCTTAGAGATAAGATCCTCTTCATCTTCAACAAGGAAAAGAAGCCCCTGCATTTCAGGAAAATCACTCAACACATCGTTGAGCATCATTTTGATCTCAAAAACATCAACCACCAAGCGGTGCACAACGAATTGATTCGGAACGAACAATTCATCTTAATCGGCCGCGGCATTTATGCCCTCAAAGAATGGGGCTTTGAAGCAGGAACCGTAGCGGAAGTGATTCAAGACATTCTCAAAGAAGGCGTTCCAATGACTCGCGAAGAAGTCACCAAGGCTGTGCTCGAACGCCGCCAGGTCAAGAGCATCACTATCTATTTGAACCTGAAAAATAAAGAGCTCTTCAGTCGTGTTGGACGAAATCACTACACACTGAAAAGCCTGGCTCAATAGTCCAAAAGATGGAGTCACATCCACTTGATGGAGCATCCGATGGAGTGATCTTGCTTCATCGGAGCTTCCTCGTTCTTGAGAACGCATTCAATGGCCTTGGCCAACCCTGAAAAAGCTCCTCTATAACACAATTCTCTTGAAGGGCCGTAGACAAAAATATCTGGCGTGCATTGCGCTTTGTAAGCTTGAGCCACCGCTTGATCCTCATCAAAAAGATAAGGGAAATCCTGACCTTTAAGGGCGGCGTACTCCTTCATTTTCTCGAAAGAATCCTCTGGGTAATTTGGGTTGGCATTGGAGTTGATTCCAATGAATTGAACTTCCGCAGCAGACTGCTTTGACAGAGCAACTAGGTCGTCCCAAATTGCCTGCACATAAGGGCAGTGATTGCACATGAAAACGACGACCAAGACTTTGGCTTCTTTGTAATCCAGCAAAGAATGTGACTTTTCGCCTATTCCTTTCAAGGTGAAGTCGTGGGCTGGGGTGCCGAGCGGCACCATGGAGGATTGCATTAAAGCCATGCGTCCATGGTAGAGAATCTTTGCTTTTTCTCCAAAACTTTTTTCTTGTGCTTTTAAAAAGTTCAGTTAAAATAATGCGGCAAGTTTGTTCTTTGTTTTTGTGTGCCTTTGGGCAAGTGGCGGAACTGGTAGACGCGCCAGCTTGAGGGGCTGGTCCTGTATTTTCGGGGTGGAGGTTCAAGTCCTCTCTTGCCCACCAATTTAGCTCCAGCATGAGCTTTAAACGGCCACACAAAACAAAACATTCGGGGCGCTTAGCTCAGTTGGTTAGAGCGTCTGGTTTACACCCAGAAGGTCAAAGGTTCGACTCCTTTAGCGCCCACCATTCTCATTCACACAAGATTTTACTGGCCCTTTCTCAGCTCGGCCATCTTTTCGCCAAACAGATATCCTAGGCCAAGGGTCACAATGGGAACCACAATATCAAAGAGCTTGCCTCCGTCTTTGTTGTAGAAGTAGCCAATGAGGCCTCCAAGAATTAAGATTAAAATCACAATTCCGGCGGTATTTTTTGCGGCGTTGTCTCCAGTTCCAAAAAGTTTGCCAATCACGCCAGCCTCAAGCTTTCTTTCGGCCAAGTTCACGCCGAGACCATCCATGTTGTCGGGTGCTTTAAGAATGGGCATGAGCTTTTTCTTGGTAAAAAGTATAATGAAGGAGCCGGCAAGGAGAATCAGCCAAGGCATAAATTCTGTAGTTCAAGAACAAACCTTGATTGTTCAGAGCCCCAACTTCAATGGGGTCAATGTTTCCCATCCCCAATTCAAAATCAAAGTTCACCAACTGCAACTCCAGAGATTTTCCACTCAGAGGAATCACTTTGACGTAAGGTTTGCTGGCATCGGTCAAATCGCTTTTGAAGCTAAAAATAAAGCTCAAATCCTCCCCTTCCAGAGGAATACTCAATGTTAAGGGATCCTCATTGAAAGAAATGACCGAGCCATTGGCCACGATGTGGTGATTTTGGGAATCCAATTCGACGTGAATGTGCATGGAAACTTTTAATTGATTTCACTTTACAAACTTGAGTCGTGCTAGGCAAACTAAAAGTGATTTTACCTCCTTTATGAAGGCCATTCTCAGAAAACAAATTCAAGCCCTCCGTGAATCTTTTGACCAAGACCTTTTGTTGGAAAAAAACCTTAAAATCAACCAATACCTTCAAGAAAACTCCGATTTCAAGGCCGCTAAAAACATTTTATTTTATGCTTCGCTGCCTCGTGAAGTCGACACACTCGAACTCATTGACCAAGCCTTTGAATCAGGAAAATCCGTGTTTCTGCCCAAAATCCAAGGTGACACGATTAGAATTGGCCGTGCGGAATCCTGGGAGGATTTGATAGAAGGCAAGATGGGGATTTTGGAGCCTCAATTTGCGCTTGAGAAAGGCCATGAGATGCCAATGGATGTGATTTTGGTGCCAGGATTAGCATTTGACCATCAAGGCAATCGGCTTGGCTACGGGAAAGGTCACTACGATCGCTTGCTCAAAAGCTTGAGCGGCCTTAAGATTGGCTTGGCTTTCAAGGAGCAAATCTTGGATGAATTGCCACATGAGGCGCACGATGTTCGCATGGACGTCGTCATCACAGATGAAGGCCCCTTGACTCCAAAACACTAACCCACTTCTCTCATGCTCACGCACCTGCAAGCACAAGATCCTCAAATTTATGCCGCCATTTTAAAGGAGCAAATGCGTCAAGCTTATGAGCTGGAGTTGATCGCTTCTGAGAACTACGTTTCGCAAGCCGTGCTTGAAACCATGGGCACCATTCTCACCAACAAATATTCAGAAGGCTACCCTGGGCACAGATACTACGCGGGACAAGAAAACATCGATGTGATCGAACAGCTGGCCATTGACCGTGCCAAAGAATTGTTTGGTGCCGAACATGCGAATGTGCAAGCTCTCTCTGGATCTCCTGCCAACGCTGCCGTTTATTTCGCCTTTCTTAAGCCTGGGGACAAGGTGCTTGGCTTGAGCTTGGATCATGGAGGGCATCTTTCCCATGGCCACCCTGTGAACTTCAGCGGAATCCTGTACGAATTCGTGCGTTACGGTGTGGAAGAGGATGGCTACATAAACATGGATAAGGTTAGAGAAATTGCCCTAAAAGAACGCCCAAAGATGATCGTGGCTGGCTTTTCCGCCTACTCAAGAAACATGGACTGGAAACGTTTCAAAGAAATCGCTGATGAGATTGGCGCTTACACTTTCGCTGACATTGCTCACGTTGCTGGGTTGATTGCGGGCGGAGTCATTGACTCGCCCGTTCCTTACTTTGACGTTGTGACCACCACCACTCACAAAACCTTGCGCGGGCCACGCGGGGCTTTGATTTTGTGCAAAAAAGAGTACGCCAAAGCAATCGACAAAGCGATTTTTCCTGGAATGCAAGGAGGTCCACACGACCACATCAATGCGGCCAAAGCCGTTGCCTTCAAGGAAGCTCTTCAACCTGACTTCAAAGTTTACTCTCAACAAGTTGTCAAAAATGCCCAGTTGCTCGCCTCTGAATTGATGGGCCGAGGCTTCACCATTATTTCTGGAGGAACCGACAATCACCTGATGCTCATTGACACCATGAAAGGACGAAATCTTCCTGGGAAAGAAGCCGAAAAAGTGCTCGAACACGCTGGGATTTCCTGCAACAAAAACATGGTTCCTTTTGACACACGCTCTCCTTTTGATCCGTCTGGAATTCGCATTGGGACTCCAGCCATCACCACGAGAGGCGCCAAAGAAGCAGAAATAAAACTTTTGGCAGGATGGATGGACAGGGTTCTCTCTGACCCAGGAAACTCCGCCGTGCAGAAAGACGTGAGAGAGGAAGTTCGTGAAGCTTGCAAAAAAATGCCCGTTCCTGGAATTGACGTTTAGGCTTTTCTTTTCAACACCACCACGGTGATGTCGTCGCTGTGGTCCAGCTCTCCGATGTACTGAATCACGTCGGAGAGTATCGCATTTTTTATGCCTTCTGCAGAAAACAAGTCGTTGCTGGCGTCTTGGGCTATGCGTTTGAGCCGGCCCATTCCGTAAGGTTCCCCCGCTTTGTCCACGGCCTCAGGCACTCCATCGCTGTACATGATGAAGGCGTCGTTTTCTTTCATTTCAAATTTGCATTCCTGAACTAATTTCTCAAGCCCATCCACCATGCCCAAGGCAACTCCCTGCAATTTGATTTCAGTTACTTTCTTTTCAGCGGCATTGTAAAATAAGACAGGAGGATGTCCTGCGTTTGTGTACAGAAGAGTGCTGGTGCTTTCGTCCCACAAAGTCAAAGCCATGGTCACAAAGAGTCGGCTACTGGTTTTTTGCCTCAATACTTCGTTCAAGTGCTTCACAATCACACTTAAGTTTTTCTGATCTCTCAATGCATACAGAACGGCATTCACGCTGGAAGAAATGATCCCAGCCGGGACTCCATGACCTGTAACATCGCCGAGGTAGGTCAAGTAACGCCCATCGTTCATCTTGATGTAATCGAAGGCGTCCCCGCCAATTTCTGTTGCAGGAATCACTCCTCCCGCAAAATCTAAATTCGGCAATTCAAGTTTTTCTTCTGGGAGTAGGTCTTTTTGGATTTGAGCCGCCAAGTCCAATTCTTTTTTGATGCGTTCTTGGTAAACCAAGGCCTGAGTGGACTCCGCTAAATCTTTTGCCATGAGATTGAAGCTTTGACCAAGAATGCCGATTTCGTCACGACTCCTGATCTTCACTCTGACCTTGAAATCCCCTCCTGCAATTTTCAAAGCACTTTCCTTTAGCTCCTTGAGAGGATTCGTGATGCTCACGGAAAACATGTAAGCAATCATGAAGGTCAAGATCAATCCCAAGCCAGTGACACCAAAAATCTGTTTTTTCACGAGTGCTAGGCGCAATTCCATGGCCTCATAAGTGATTCCATACAAAACCGTGTGAGTGTTGCCATTGGGAATCGCGATGTTGAGGATTCTTTCACTTGGATCCAAACCCGCGATTAACTTTTCATTTTCATCCACAGGCTGCAAGGTCCCATCGGCTTTTATGTTCAGGTAGATCACACGACCCAATTCTGTCACCAAAGAGGCCTTGCTCGCTTGAATTCTTTTTAGCGTTGCTTCGTCAGGAATGGTCCTCAGGCTGCCTGAATGCATTTCTTTTGATTCCTCGGAAGAATTGTACAAAACAACTCCACTGTAAGAGATGACCTGCACTCCCGTCACGTCGGTGTTTTTTCTCAGTAAAGATTGCACCTCTCGAGTGAAAGCAATGAAATTGCCTGGCTTCAAATACAGCTCGTAGTTGTCCATCACGGCCTCGGCACTCAAGACAGCAAAAGACTGGCTGGCCGACGCGATGTCCTGAGAAAGCTCTTGTTCTTTTTCATTCACAAGAAAAAATCCGAGCAATAAAAACAGCAACAAAATCAAAGTCCCAAACGCAACAATGAACTTTGACTTGAGAGATCTGAACATCAGGAAGACATAAATATCCCTTTATTCTAACACATTTTCGAATATTTCTGAAGCCAAAATCTGCCCATCCAAACGAGGAGCAAAGTGAATGTTTTTTTGATGAGCTTCCAAAGACTGCGATTCGAACAAAGGCAAAATCACTTTTTCCTTCAAAAGCTGGTCGGTGATTTTCCTCAGCAGTTCAGATCGAAGGCTCACATCAAGCCTTGTTTCCGCTGATTCAATCCATTCGTCCACCTGTGGATTTGCGTAAGAAATGCCATTGAAGGTGCCGTATCCATTCCCTCTAGAATGAAGCACCGATCCAAAGAAATCAGCACTGTCTGCCAGGTCGTATTTCCAGCCAAAAAAATACAATTCCAGTGTCATTTGGTCTATTTTTTCTTCTAAATCGGGTATTTCCAGTGTTTCAATTTCCAAGTCAATGTGCACCAAGCTCAGGTCTGATTTGATCCGTTCACCCAGAGCGGTCAGCCCGGGAGGCAAAGAAAGTGTCAGTGCAATCTTCGGCGGCAACAAAGCTCGTAAAGCCAAAGCCTCTTCCTGTTTTTGCTCTCGGTCTTTTAGATCAGAAAAGTAACCTCCAATTCCTTGCGTTGCAAATTGTGAATTTGTTTTCAATTGAGAAGCTCCAAAAACTTCTGCGTAATCTGTCCCTAGACTCAAAAAAATGAGCTCCCTAAGACGCAGGTCCAGCAGTGGTCCTTTCTGATTCATCATGAGAAAACTGTTCTCTAGACTTGGAATTGCATTCAGATTCACGTCAGCCTCCTGCCAAACTGGGACTTGTTGAGGAGGCACATCTGCCAGCAAGTCTATTTTCCCTGCTTCAAAAGCAGAAATTCTTTCGGCTGGATCCGGCAAATACCACTGCCTCAGAATCTCAAAATAGGGCAAAGGCCCCCAGTAAGCGTTGAATCGATCTGAAATCAAAACATTGTCGTCCAAACTGGAAACTCGATAAGCGCCGGTCCCAATGGGTTTTTCAAAGGCCGTGTAATTTTCTGGGAAAATATAAATTCTTGTTAAGGCCTGCAATAAAAGTGGACTGGGCTCCTTTGTCACCACCTCCAAACGAAAAGACTCCGTTGCCCGCACTTCCTGCACATTGCTCAAGAGTGAACTGAATTCTGAGGAGGGATCTGTGCGAGCCATGTTCAAAGAATAAACCGCGTCCTGCGCGTCAAAAGTTGAGCCATCGTGAAAAACAACCCCTTCTCTCAGATGAAAGTCCCAGTGAGTGT
>CAYGAB010000025.1:0-9776 GCA_964347725.1 uncultured Candidatus Peribacteria bacterium
CCACCACATTTCTTTGCACGATCTTGCCCATGGCAAATAATTGCCCAGAGTTGTCGTCTAAAAATTCATTGGCTTCAGGGGTTGCATCTGCGTCCGCAGGCAAAATGATTTGATCGTCGTCGTCGTTCATGGAGATGTTTAAAAGGCGACTTCGAGTCTAGCAAAAAAGAATCTCTTGCGGAAGGGGGAGTGCTTGACAAAAATAGATTCACATGATTAGGTAGTTTCCTTATCAGTTAATCTAAAAAAATATGGAAGGCCATAAAGTAACTTTTAAATGCACAGGATTCTTCAGAATGGAATCTGGAAGAGAAGCTTTTCAAGCTGACATTTCCGAAAATAATGTAGTAGTTGGAGACAATGTGACATTATGCTCAGCTTTAATTGGAAATAAATGCACAGCCGTAATTGGTAAAGTAGTGGACAAATTCTATTGTGTGCCTGATCTAGATGGAGGTATTTCCAGCTATGAACTAGAAGACCCCTTAATAGCTTCATACGAGGGAACTCAAATGGCATGTCCTTACGTTCACAAATCAAAACCTCATCGCGCTGGGCACGATAAAACCGTGAAAGAAGATGATTAGCTCGTCTAGCTTCTCTTTCCATTTTGTGATAAACTATTAAGATAGAATTCACAGAAATAACAGGGATGAGCGACTCCACTACGCCACAAAATCCACTTGAACCGCCAGTGCAAGCCAATCTTGCGCCTGGAGTGCTTCCTGTTTCCGCTGAGGTTGAAGAGGCCAAGCCCAAGTCGGTTTTGAATGAGGAGGCTCAAAAAGAAGTGGCTCAGGTTGCGGCCAAAGTGAATGTGAAGGCCGATGCTCTCAAGGAGCGTAAGGCGATTTTGGAGGTTGAAAAACTCTTTCAAGAGGGCATTGCGTCCATTCGAGATTTGATTTCGCCTTCTTCTTTTGAGGTGACTTACGACCACATCAAGATCGACGGCATGTACGCTCAGACTTTTTTTATTTACACCTATCCTCGTTACATCGACACAAACTGGCTTTCGCCCATTGTGAATTACGATGTGACCATGGACATTTCTCAATACGTCTACCCGATTTCTTCCGAGCAGATCATGAAGACGCTCAAAACCAAGGTGGCGCAATTGCAATCCTCGATCCGGATTTCGGCTGAAAAAGGCCAGGTGAGAGACCCGGCTTTAGAAACAGCACTTCAAGACGCCGAACAGCTCCGCACGGAACTTCAGCGTGGCCAGGAGAAATTCTTTCAATTTGGCATGTACATCACGATTTACTCTAAAGATTTGGACGAACTCAAAAAAGCTTCCAAAGAACTCCAGAGTCTCTTGGCTGGGAAATTGGTCTTGTCCAAACCGGCCGATTTGCAGATGGAACGTGGCTTCAACTCCACGATTCCCATTTGTTTGGACGAACTGGGGACTCAGCGCAACATGAACACGTCGCCGCTTTCCACGACTTTTCCTTTCATTTCTTCAGAACTCACGTCCAATGACGGAATTTTGTACGGGCTGAATCGGCACAACGAATCTTTGATTATTTTCGACCGATTTTCTCTGGAAAATGCGAATAGCGTGGTTTTTGCCAAGTCCGGGGCTGGAAAGTCCTACGCCGTGAAATTGGAGATTTTGAGATCGCTCATGATGGGAACGGACGTGATTGTGATCGACCCTGAAAATGAATACAAACCGCTGTGTGAAACCGTGGGAGGCACTTATTTGAATGTTTCGCTCAATTCAGATCGACGCATCAATCCTTTTGATTTGCCGTCGCCTTTGGAAGGAGAAGAAATCAAGCCGGGAGATTTGTTGCGCAGCAGTGTGATCAATTTGACAGGTTTGATGAAATTGATGCTCGGGACGATGACCGCTCAAGAAGAAGGAATTTTGGACAAAGCTTTGATAGACACCTACGCCACCAAGGGTTTGACGATGGAGGTTTTGGATCCTTCGACTTACCAAGTGCCCACCATGGAGGATTTTTACAGAGTGCTTTCTTCAATGGAAGGGGCGACCGACATGGCTCAACGGGTTTCCAAGTACGTGACAGGAACTTTTGCCGGAATTTTCAATCTGCCGACGAACGTGACCTTGGACGCGGGCTTGATGGTTTTTTCCATTCGAGATTTGGAAGACGAACTCCGCCCCGTGGGCATGTACATCATTTTGAATTACATCTGGAATCGAGTTCGCTCCAGCTTGAAAAAACGAGTTCTCGTCATTGACGAAGCCTGGAGCATGATGCAGCACGACGACAGTGCCAAGTTTTTGTTTGGCTTGGTGAAACGATCTCGAAAGTACTATTTGGGAGTCACCACCATCACGCAAGACGTGGAGGACTTTGTGAGGAGTCCTTATGGCAAGCCGATCATCACGAATTCCTCCATGCAGCTTTTGTTGAAGCAATCGCCTTCTTCC
This sequence comes from uncultured Candidatus Peribacteria bacterium, assembly GCA_964347725.1. Classification (GTDB taxonomy): domain Bacteria; phylum Patescibacteriota; class Gracilibacteria; order UBA1369; family 2-02-FULL-48-14; genus CAYGAB01. Next base: position 2,408 of record CAYGAB010000025.1, read on the forward strand.
ATTGAGCCTTTGACAAAAGTGTTCAATTTGACCCAAGGCGAGCAGTACTTGCTCCTGAATTCTGGCGTGGGACAAGGGCTTTTCTTTGCCGGACTCAAACACGTGGCCATTCAAGTCATTGCTTCTTACAGCGAGGACAAAATTGTCACCACCAATCCCGAAGAATTGTTGGCTCAAGGTGCAGCAGCCGCCGAATACGAAGCCGCAGCGGCGGCAGCGGAGTCTCAAGAAGCTCAACCTGAACCTCAAACTGAAACTGAACCTCAGCCCGAACCTCAAGTTGTGCCTGTTCCTGAGCCCGCGCCAGTAGCTGTTGATTTAGAAAGTGGATTTACGGAAAACGTCAGCGCCGTTTTGGATCAGCCAATTGAGCCCATTTCTGAACCTCAAACTTTGCCAGCGCCGGTTCCAGCCCCAGCCCCAGTCCAAATTCCAGTGGCCACCCCATCTCCAGCTCCCGTTCCTGCTCCTGCTCCAGTTGTCCAGGAGGTGCCGATTGTATTTTAGTTTTTTCCCAGGTTCAAATCTGCTCCCGGGAGCGATTGGCTTTTTGACTTGTCGAAATCGCATGGGTTTGCTAGATTTGGTGCTTGTTTTCTAATTAGAATAATCTATGGCGGAGAAAATGATTAATGCACTGAGGTTGGCAGACATTGATTCTGATATTACAAATGCTGTGTTTGACCTACAATGTGTCGAAAGCGATATTTCTTGGACAGATGTAAGGATGACGTGTGCTGCAAATGCGCAGGACGTGTTGAATAGCGCGGCTGAAATCCCTAGTTTACAATGGTTGTTTTTACCTCCTTCCGTGCCCGTGCTTGTAGGTGCGAGGCCAACCGATCCTGAATTGCGTGTTTTAGATTTCCCATTGCGACATGAGGCTGACGCAGCAAACAGCTTAAGAATCCTTGGCTACCTTGTGGGCAGGGTTTTAACTCAACATCCTGAAACTACCGTCTTCTTTCCTCATTTCCTGGCATCACAGGCTGCGAGCATTGTTGCGGCTTTTCCGGCTGATGTGGATAAAGATGCCATTGTGAGTAGAATGGTGTTTATTCAACCTTAAAATTTCCTCCAAAATTTATGAATGTTATCAGTTATTCAGAAGTAGATCTTTCTGGTTCGTGCCCGGGTGATCACTTGGATCAGGCAAAACGATTTATGCATGCACATGCAAGTATTCCTGAATATGACTTTGAATCCATTGTCGTGCTTAGGATGTCTTCCTGCCTTGAAGAGCTGGTGGAATTCAGCCGAGAATTGATGGGTAGACGCAGAAAATTGGACTTATTGGCTCTGCCTCATCAAGTGGGTGTCGACGGTGAACCTGGCGAGGTCTTTGATGCTTTATATGAAATACTCTCTTGTCACGATGAAGCTTTGGCAATCATTGATGGCCTCAGTGTCATTGGTGAGAGAGAAAATGTGTGGGCTCAACGTTTAATGGAAGGTTCTAAGCCGAACAGACCTTTTTTTGATATCGTTCGAAGAACTTACTTCTGTGATCCTAGAAATCCTGAGAGTCCAGTTTTTACACGACTCCAAGGTCATTTGCCCAATACTCTGGTGGGAAGTGAAGTGCCCAATCATATGCTCAGGACATTAGCTTCAGAAACTCCAGATCCATCACCAAAAGTAATGCAAGAAAGGGTTTTCGGCACAAAGGAGTGGCATAGGTGGCACACTTGATTGAACTCAAAAGGTATCTTTAAAACCTGAAATCTTTCTCAAATCTTTTAAAAAATGAACAACGCACTCAGAGCAGCCTTATGCACCCTAGGAATGGCTTCTGGCCATGATGTTTTGGCAAAAGACGCAACAGTGAAGGCTCCGTTTGCACTCCTGAAGGTGTGGCTCAAGAAATCGTGAAGGAATGTGGGGCAACAAAGGAGGGTGTAAGGTCCCGCTGCTATCTTGAACCCTTAGTAGATGCAGTCGGAGTCACGATTCACCTGGACGCCACTGCAGACGAGGCGGAAAGGAGAGTCTGTCCAGAGGCTCTCGCCGAATGCGCTGCTCGTGTTTTACCAAGAATGAATGCAGAAAAATTAAAGAAAAGGGATGGGCAGATAGGCTATGTTCCAGTCTGTAAGTCCGCTCCACGGGGCAAAACAGGAGATGAGGATAAACGCTACCAGGCAGCCAGAGAAGAACTTGCGCTTCAAGCTGAGTTTGCGTGGCAAGAGACGCAGGGTCAGCTCAATTGTGAGGAAGTGACTGGATTGGTCTCGAGAATCCCTATCCCCCACTATTCTGGCGGTGTTCATAGTGAAACACCAAGTTTAATAGAGAAGGGGAAAGCAGCTATTTTGACACGTCTTTCAGTAGGTGGATTCACCTGCAGTTTTGTTCCAAACCCAGAAAACAGTACTTTTTGTGTGAACGATGCAGATGTTGAAGCACCACCTATTGAGTGGGAGTCTTATGATTTGAAGTGCACTGTCTCAGAATTTTACACGCCCATGCCTCAGCCACTTGTTGAGCTGTCCTCACTTGAGGCGGACTTTTTCGGATCACTGACCCGGAGTTTTCGGGATATGAGTACTTATTCGCAAGCCGAAGAAATGCTCTTGGGAGAACTCACTGGGGCGGGGTGTTGGAAGTACTGCCCTAAAACCCCCTAAAACACCGTTCCCATTCGTCTGAAGACTTCGCGTTCGACGAATTCTTTGTCGCGGCCGTACTTGAGGCGAGAGAGTTGGATGTAGGCTTCGGCGGCTTCGGCATCGCCTTTTTCTGTGTAGGGGTTGAGAGGAATGATGCTGAAAGGTTTGGAGGGCTGGGTGTCGATGGAGAGTTTCATCACGCCCTTGTACTTGTCCATGTTGATCAAGTCTTGGTCGGAGAAAACGGGAGCGACTTCTTTGGCCATGTACTCGGCATCGGAGGCGCCAATTTTGTAGCACATGATGCTCCCCACGTTCCCAAATACGGCATCTTTCAGGTTCACGCCCTTGCTTTTTCCGCCCCCACTTTGTTCCAACTGAGCCAAATACTGGTGGGCCATGTTCAGAGAAAGTCGGTACTTACGAGCTTCGGACAAGATCACTTCAATGGAGTCGGTCACGTAGTTTTGGAACTCATCAATGTACATGAAGAAATCCTTGCGTTCCTCCTTGGGCATGCGTTGGCGGCGCAGGGCCGCGGCTTGCAATTTGGCCACGACAATGAGACCGAGCAGCTTGGAATTGATGTCGCCGGTTTCTCCTTTGGAGAGGTTGATCAACAGGATTTTGCCTTTGTTCATCACATCACTGAAGTCAAAAGCGGATTTGGTCTGGCCGATGATGTTGCGCATCAGCCCATTGGTGATGAACTGTCCAAATTTGGATGCAAAGTAGGGGATCATTTCTTGTTTTTCACGAGCGCCGGTCTTGGCCATCTGATTTTCCCAGAAAGACCTCACCACGGGATTTTTGATGTCTTTGGTCTTTTCTTTTTCGTATTGGTCGTCCGTGAAGAGTCGCACAATGTCCGTCAGAGCACCCCCGTCTTTGGATTCCATCAGAGTCAAACAACCGTTTCGGAAGTAGTCCTGAATACGAGGCCCAAAAATTTCTTCGTCAAACAATTTGATCATGATGTTCATGGCTTCCATGGCGATCAAGTCACGTTCCTCAGGAGTTTCCGCCTCCAGGAGATTCAGCCCCATGGGCCGGTCTAGATCGGCGGGATTGAAGTAGATCACGTCTTCAGCGCGTTCACGAGGAATGAAAGGCATCACGTCTTCAATGAGTTGCCCGTGCGGATCCACCACGCAAACGCCGTTCCCATTTTGGAAATCCTGGCGAATCATCACCTGCAAAATGGAAGACTTTCCCGTTCCCGTTTGTCCAATCACATAAAAGTGACGGAAACGGTCGTCGTTTTTCATCCGGATTTCCGTCTTCACGCCACGGTAGATGTTGTGGCCGAGCAAAATCCCTTCTTTGGGAATGTTGACTGGAGGAGGGGAGACTTTAAAATTTTGCCAATTGATGCTGGGAGCTTTGTTGAATTTGATGTTGGGAAGGTGGAAAAGACTGGCCAATTCTTCCGGACACAAAATCATCTTTTTGAGGTAGATGGGGCGTTTCATGTCTCGCATCAAAAAATGATGCATGAAATTCCTCAGGTAGCGGTCTTTGGTGGTGAGGGCGTTGTTGTCTGTGGTGGCGTACTGCGCGAAAGAAGTTTTCATGGCGCTGAGCATGGTGTTGGCTCCAGATTTTGTGTCTGAAACCGCGACCAAGCGAATCAAGCTTTCAAAGCCGACTTGGGTGTTTTTTTCTTCAATGGCTTTGACTTGTTCGTCTTGCATGGGGCTGGTTCGTCCGGCGGCTTCTGGGCTTGCACTGGCGGCCTCTCCTCTAAATAAAATGCTGAGCATGTCTCCCAACCAGATGAAAGGATTGAGTTTGGAGAAAAAGCCGGAGTCGGATTTGTTGTCTAAAATCGCTTTGGCTGCGGCTCGGCCTTTTTCTTGCCATCCGTTGGCCACGGGTCTGAGCATGATTTGAATGGCCGCATTTTCATGAGGAGACAGCTTGGACAGGGCATTGCTTATGTTGTTGAGTGGGTCGATGGTCATGCGTTGGTAGGTCCGAAGCGGAAAAATCGTTTCTGCGGCGATGTGCATGTAGCAGTACGAAGTTTTGGAATTCTCTTGAAAAAGGTTGTAGTCGGGGACTTCTTCAATGTAGGAATCCGGATAAAAGGCCGTGATTTGTTTTTCCATCAAGCCCACCAGAGGGCGGGGCACCACAATGTAAAAATCGATTTGATTTTCTTGAATGACGTATTCAAAAGACAAAAATTCTTGCCCGTAAAAATACTTGGGCCAGCGGGCTTCTTCCAAAGCCGCGAGAGCTTCAAAAAACTGTTTCATCACCGCCACCGAATCCTTAAAATCACGATTCGCCCCAATGGATTCCGTGTCCTGTTCCTTGTCTTCTTTGGACTCTTTTTTTGGAATTCGAATTTTCAAAAAAGTCATGCTCAAGCAGCGGCGTTTGTTGGCTTGCAGGCGCGAAGAAACAATGAATCCAAGCCCCAGCAAAAGGAGGGCTAAAAGGGTGGCGAGGGCGTAGAGGTACATCATAAGATCTGGCGGTCTTTCTCAATTTAGCATAAAATGCCCAAGAACTAACACGAATTTTATGGAAGTCAGCGCCGTTTTCCTAGGAAAAAAAATCCTGATTCGTGAGTTGCTCAAGGGCATGAAAATGCGGCCGAGTTTTAAGGAGCCCTACGTTTTCAAGTTTTCCACGCAAAAATACGTGGTTGTTTTCAGGTATGGAGTGGTCATTTTTTGGGGATTCACTAAGGAGGATGAGCGGGATTTCTTGATTGAACTTGCGCCCCATGTGGTGGACATGTTCGTGGAACCTGTGGTGGACACCATGGAAATCAAACTCAAATGCAAAAAAGACGAAGTGGGTAAAAACACGATCAATCTCAGCACGCTCACGGTTCCAAAGGTGGTTTTGGTCTCCATGATTTTTGCTCGTTCTTTGGCTTTGGACTATTACGAACGTGAAGTGGAGCGGGTTTTTGGCGAATTTGAAAGCGTTTTGCGACCCATTGCCGAGAAGGGCAAGAGCAATCTTTCTTCCAAAACCCTCATCAAAAAATCCGGTGCCGCCATGATGATGAAGCACGAAACGGTGAGTCAACTGGCCATGTTGGACAAACCCGACTTGACTTGGGACAGCCCAAGCCTCGACCGTTTTTACAATGAATTGGCCGAAGAATACGAACTGGAAGACCGTTATGCCACTCTGAACGAAAAGCTCAAAACCCTCTTTTTGAACGTTGAATTCATTTTGGACATTTTAGAAAGCCGCACCAGCCATCTCATGGAAATCATTGTGATCCTTTTGATTTCCATTGAGATCGTGATCTTCTTCTACGAGCATTTTTTCTTGACTTAAGGCGATGGCTTGAGTTTCAATGACCTCTTGTTATTTACAAACTCAAAAATGGCTAATGAAAATCCTGATGGAGAAGGGGAGGGAGAGCAGGCAGAAACTGGTTCTACTGTAGTGGAAACGCAGCAAGATCCTAGGCTTACTGTTTTATCTGCCCAATTGGCAGCACTTTCTGATGATAAGAGGACTTTCAATGGGATTATTTATACTCCAAAAGAGATCATTGCAGCTATCTTGGATCGAGATGCATTTTTGAGTGAACTGGATTTATTGAAAAATCCTACTGCTTCTAAGATCAGTCCAGAGGGGCAACTTGTTGTTCTATCCCTAGATGAAGCTCCCGTTGGTGACAGATCTACCTATGGAGAGGGAGAGGATGAGGCAAAACGTTTGGTGTATCGCCGCGCTTCAGGTGATGTGGCTGTGGCGACAAAAGGTGTCATGCAGTTTGGCAATGAAATCTCTGTCTATGTCTATGTCCCTGCCGATGATGCCTTCTTGCAGCCTACTCCTCTTACGATCCGTAATTTACCTAACTTTTCTGATCTTAGTGATGCTAGAGAACATACGGATTTATTTACAGAGGGAACAAGAGTTTTGACACTCAGTCCTGGCAACCTCGAGAGTGCCGTATGGGCAGGTGGTAAGTGGCATGCCAAATCGCATTCAGGTACTGATCATCCTCGTGCAACTGCCCGTATCTGGGCTTTGAAGGTGACTTTGAATCTTGGCCAAGCTATTCAATCTCAAACGCCTAAACAGGAGCTTGCAGATATTCAAAGCTCATCGGAAGTTAGTGCTTTGGTAATCGCAATCATGAGTGAACCTAGGCCTGCTGGTGAGGATACCTCAGATTCTGGATTCAGGGGTGTATTTTAGCCTCTACAGCTCCTCCGGATCCACAATGAACCGAACGCCTTCTGAGTCGGGAATTTGGATCAAGAGGTCGCCGGTTGCGGAGATTTTTTGGCCATCCATTTGTTCAAGTTTTGCTTTGGATTCATCCGTGAGGTCTTTGGCTCCCAATCCGATGCGTTTTTCGCCGTAATTTTTGGTTTGAATGTAGAGGCCCAAGGCAAATTTATCACCTTGTTTGTAGTCGATCTTACCTGAGCAAGTGACGTCCTCTGCAATTCCACCTGTTCTTTGTGTGGCGTCCAAATCGGCGTAGAGGTAGTCAAAGTAATCTTGGCAATCTTCAATGGGGTAGGCTGAAAAAGTCGGGGCTTCATTTTTTTTGTCACTGGAGCAGGCCGTGAGCAAACTGCTGAGCAAGAGGAGTGCGAGGAATTTTTTCATAAAAGTTGGGTTAGAGTGGCGACAAATTAAGCTTTTGGAGCGATGGACTTGATGTGCATTTCGGCCACGGCCGCTTCTGGCATGGACGCAGGTGCGCCGGTCATGAGGTCTTTGGCTTTGGAATCTTTGGGGAAGGCGATGACTTCACGAATGTTGGG
>CAYGAB010000026.1:0-9766 GCA_964347725.1 uncultured Candidatus Peribacteria bacterium
AAATTGGCCGGCAACGAAGACGACGGAGCCGAAGGCGGAAAAGAACGGATCGACAGCATTGAAGACATTCGCCAGTACTGGAATTCCGTGGATCCTTTGCTCAGCGATTTGAACCCAAAAGAAATGATTTTCTTAACACTTTTGGAAAACCAAGATGGATTTTATGCGAGTTTGCTGGACCACTATTCAGATCAAGTGAAATCTCAATTGGGAGCGAACCAAGCCGTGGACGTGATCCAAAGATTGTCGGATTTGCAAAGCCAAAAAGAAGTGGTATTTGATGCAAAAGATTTCAATTTAGTGGGAGAAGCCATGCTGGAAGTATGGAGCAGAAACACGAACATGAGAGATTATATGGATCAAATCAAAGAGCAAAAACGCTCCGCGCGCCGTGCCACACGAATTGGAGAAAAAGCCATTGAAGAACCAACTCCGCTCTTGAATCCACGCGTCAATCTGGGAGTTTTAATGTTCGCCAATTTGCCAGAAGACCAACGCATGAAAATGATGGAACACCTCTTGTCTGAGCCAAACCTCTCCGACCAATTGAGGCCTTACATGGGCAAGATTTTGACTTCTTTGGCTCTGCAGGACTACTTGAGCACCGAACAGAGTTTAGCCCTTTTAGAAAAAGCAGAATCTTTGAACGCGGTGGAGAGAATTGAAAGCAATCTTGCAAAAAACCGTCTTATTTCTCCTGAAGCCAGACGGGCCAAGAAAATCTTGGCGAGAGAAGAAGAAGGGGCGCGCAAAATATTGGGCAATCGGCACGTTGGCCACAAATTGAGGGCAAAGGAACTGTTCAGTCTAAAAGGATTGGCTTCTGCGCTCTTGGTGGTGAACGGTGGTTTGACTTTAGCCGCCAACTTGATGGTGAACATCACATCGCCCTCGGCCATGTTGACCAGTCCAGGAGTGGCTTTGGGAGGAGCAATGATGGTGGCTGGACTTGAGGCAAACAGCGGATTCGGAGACCTGTTTCCAGTGCCGCACAAATTGGTAGCTTCAGCTTTAGAATCCAAAGGCAAAGAGAAGACAAACGACCAGAAAAAAGAAAACTTCAGGGCGGAATTAGGAAATCATCCTTTGGAATCTCGATTTTATTACCACAATGCTGGGGCAATCGTGGCGGCTTACCATGAAGTGATCAAAAAAGGCATTGGATCAGAGACTAAAATCACTTTGGAAGACTTAAAAAAACAAGGCTTGGATTTGAAGAAAGAGGCTCTGACCGACTCAAGCATACAAAAATTCCTAGAAACCGTTTCTGAAAAAGATCTCGGCAAACTCTTGTTTGCATGGGCAAGACGTTTTGACGTGAGTTTTTCAGCGAAAGACGCCAGCTCACAGAAAGAGCTCATGGGTGAATTTAGAGTTAAACAACATTTGGAAGCCCCCTACCCGCCTTTATCTGAACTTTTATGAACATGACCAGCTTTTTACCTCATCAAGACCAAGTGCTGACCGACCTTTTCTCCAAAGGAGTCACCAGTTTGGACGAGGCTTACCAAAGCACTTTCATCGATTGGAAACTCAAACATCCAGAACCTTTGAGCATTCAGGAACAAGCACTTTCATTCGAGCAATACTTGCACGAACAGGTTCAGTTGCGCACTCAAGAGCTGATCAAAACACAAATTCCTGGAGTGGCGGCCCAAGAGGCCATGATGAAACAAGCTCGGCGAGGGAAGATTTTGCTGGCGAGCAAAGACGGTGGACGAACTTTTGATCAACTGCTCAGTCCAGAACAGGCAGAAACAGTGAATCCTTTGGACTATGAATTGCTCACGCCGACTTTCCGTTCCGCAAGCAATGACTTGCAGGAAGTCTTTAAGGAAAACATGGCGGTCAATCACATTCACCAACTGAAAGCGGAACATTTTCAGATCAATGGGATCCATTTTGAAGGAGAAAAATTGATCGTGGATTGTTTGAACAAAGAAGCCTACACCGTTGAAGTGGATTTGAATCCACAGCAAACTCAGCCAACACTTTACACTTTCACCAAGCAAGGCGAAAAGGGACCCAAGAAAGTTTTCCGTGTGAGCGAAGATCAGTTGGCGACAAGCTTTGGAAATTTGGAAGTCCTGCCTGAATCCGAACTCGAACAAAAACGCCGAAAACCCGTGGACACAAGCCAATTGGCTGGTCTTTTGCCCTTGATGAATTTGAATGCAATGGCACAGGCCCAAGCCGTGAAAGCATGGGACATGTTTTCTAAAACCAACAGCCAACAAAACGAAGAGTCTGAGGCTCAGGAACAAATGTTCGTGAGAATGAAAGAATCCATGCCAAAGCATTCTTTATCAAACGTCCAGGCTTCCAAAAAAGCCAGAACTGAATCTGGGTCACTGCCGTCACAACAAGAACAGCCCGCGGCTCAAGCTCAACAAGAACAAGCGGTGCCACAGCCAAGAAAAACTCAATCTGAAACTCCAAACCCAGCTCCACAAAAATCCACGAGTGGCTTCAAAAAAGCACTCATGGGAGGCATGGGCATTGGGATTTTGGGCGGAGCGAGCGTGGCCGCCGGAACAGGTTTGGTTCTGCAAGTCGTCAACACCATTCACCATTGATATGAAATTTTTAGACTCCATTTTCAAATTCATAGCCAAACGCAAAAGTGTCTTGCTGACCATTGCGCTTGTGTCTGTGATGCTCTTGCCAAGTGTGGCCTTTGCTGACCCACCAGTAGAAGAAACAGCGGAACAGACCGTGGCCACTTTGTTGGCCTTATTCATGCGCATGCTCAACACCTTTTTGTGGCCTTTCTTGCTATTGATTGGTGAACTCATGGACAACGACATGATCACCGGGCCAGGAATGGAAGACCGTTTAAAATTGATTTGGTCTCAAGTCCGTGACTTGGTGAACATTGCCTTTGTGATTTATTTGTTGGTCGTGGCGTTTTACAACGTGAGTGGAATGGGCGGAGGAGAAGGCAATCTTGCCATGAAGACGGCTTTGCCTAAATTGGTCTTGGGGCTGGTCATGGTGAATTTCACTTTTCTAGGAGGAAAACTTCTCTTGGACTTGAGCAGCGTGGCCACCACGGCCGCATTTGGTCTGGTGCAAGTCACAGAAAGCGAAGGCTACACCTTCGACGACACCGCCAAGTCCTTTGCAGAAAATGTGTGTTTGAAGAACAAGGACGGAGGCACGGCCGATTCTAATCTCTACCACGACACAGAGGGCAGCACAGATAAAATCCCACCTCAAACCAGAATTTTCTGTAAACAAGTGGATGGCATTTACACGGGAGCTTTGGACGAACTCATGGAAGCGTCTTATTTCCAAGATCTCAATGTCAGCAACGTTGCTTTGGTCATGGCGGTGAACATGGGAGCTTTGGATTCCTTACAATTGTTGAAAGAAGAAGGAGTTCTGACTTTTCAAGACCTCGTCATCAATTCAGGATTTTCAGTCCTCATGTACGTGATTTTTGCCATCAGCTACATCGTTTTGGCCATTGTGCTCATCGCTAGAATTGTGGTGCTTTGGGCGGTCATGGCATTTTCTCCAGTGGCAGTTCTATTCTACGTCATCCCAGAACTCAAGGAAGCGGCAGGTGGAGCTGGTGATGCCAGCGACAAAGTGATGAAACACGTTTTGGCGCCGGTGATCATTGGAGTGACGCTCAGCATTGGCTACATCATGATCACCACGATGGAACAAGCGGGAAACTCCTTTGAGATTTTCACCAATTTCGCATCTGGAGACATTTTCAACAAAGAATTTTTATTGGCTGGAGTCAACGACATGGAGAAATTCCTCGTTGCCATTGTGAGTGTCGTGGTGGTTTGGACGGGAGTCTTTGCTGCCGCCGAAGGCAGCGTCGCTCAATTCGCCACCGATTGGATCAAAGGATTTGGAGAAAACGTGGGCGGCTTCATCGCCAAGGCCCCGCTCTACATGCCAATTTTACCAACGGCCGGTGGATCAGGAGACAAGAATGTTGCCCCGATTGCCTTATTGCAAGCCACGAATGCCTTGATTGGAAGTTTCCGTGAAACTGGTTTTGACAAAGACAATCCCATTTCCGCTCAAATGGAACGCTTGGTGCCAGGCCGAGGAATGTCGGTGGCGGGTACCAATGCGAAGTCTCGTAAATTTGAAACCAACGTGAGTGACTTGAGGCAGTACCTCGGAGAAATGAACAACAGCAACTTCCAACACATCAAAGCCATTGCGGAACAAGCGGTGACCAAGAATGACAGCTTGAGTGCCGAGGACAAAACTCGTTATGCCAAACAGATTACTGGTGCCAGTTCTTATCAAGAATTTAGGAACGTGTTGCAAGCATTTGCGGAAAACTCTCAGCAAAAGATTGTGGGAATGTCTGGGTCGGAATTGGGTGGCCTGTTGCCTAACCTCGGACAAGCCGTGCCCACCCCAGCCGAGGCGGCCGGAAAAACGCCACCTTTCTTGGAAACAGGCGGCGGAGATGGAACGGCCATTCAAGCGATTCAATCTGCGAGTGAAGGTGTGTCAACCAGGATGAGCGCTCTCATGACCGATTTGACCAATGAGATGCGGAACTTCAGCGCCGCCAATGCAGGCCAGATTCGTAGGAACATTGCCGACATGAAGACCTTAGGTGGTTCAACAGCATCAAGTAACGCGGACAGGCAGGCCATGACAAAACTCAAGCCCACCCTGGATTCAGTGGACGCAAGAGCGAGAGAGGATTCTCCGACAATTCCAGCTCCAACGCTTCCGCCAGCACCTCCACCAGCTGGACCTCCGGCGGGAGGGACACCTTAAATTAAGTTCTAACCTGCAAACTTTACAAAAATAAAAAATTATGCTACAGTCACCTCGAATTTCGTTCTTTGAACCAAATGGTCAGGTGATTGTGAGAGGAGAGTCCGCTCAAGAAGTTGAGCTACTCCCTTCTCTCGCTCCAACGAGAGCAGCATCACCAAAAACACCATGCGGAATCAAATAAATAAAAAAACATTTCAGAACAATCATTTTAATCCATGGGGAGGAGAAACCCTCCGTGTGTTTCAAAATGGGGAAGATGGACAAGGAGTTCAACTCGACCAAAACGACAAATTCATCAAAGAATTTACTTTGCCTCAGCTTGCCCAAGCTCAAGAAGGAGAAACGGCTTTGGTGAAAGAAGTGAGAGAAATGTTGCCGGCTCGCGTGCAGTACAATCCCATGGAACAAGATTCCGTTCAAAGCGATTGGGAAGCGGTATTGAAGGAATACAACGGGGTGCAAACCTACGTCACGCATTTCACAAAATTGCGAGACAAGGTCGCCTCAAATGGCTTTGATCAATTTTTGCAGAACGAACGTTGGCAGGCTCGCTTGAAGCAAATCTACGCAAACTTCAATCCGAAAGCCTTGCAGCGATTGAATCTCGGGCCGGAGATCTTGGCCTCGATTGAAGCAAAGAAGAACGAAGAAATACGTTTCATCCAGTCTGAAGTGGTGAGCGACCTCAACCACATTCGTGAACAATTGTTGGTGGAACGAGCTCAACTTTTGGGCTTGTTGGAAGAGAGGATGAAGACAGATTTCAACAATCGATTGACCTACATCCGAAACGAATGGGTGAGCAATCCTCCTAAAGGTTTTGAACAGGAGCACATCAACAATCAGATTGCTTTTCTGGATGACGTGGTGGTCAACATCAGAAATGTAAAGGCCTTGCAGCCAGACAACATTGAGTTTGAAACGGCCGACCAAAACTTGGACGAATACAAGAAGGTGTGGGAAGACATCACTCGTGTGGAAGACCGTTATTTCTTGGCAAAAGAAGGCGAGGACACCGAGTTCAGTTTGGTGAATTTGGAAAAAGAATACGAAGAAGCTCAAGCTCTCAAAAAGAGCGAATTGGACCCGATTGCGCAGGAATACGCCAAAGAAACCGAAGTTGCCATTGCCGACTTGGAGTCAATTTTGGGTGAGATCATGGCCATGGATCCCAGTCAGATTTTGGAGCGTGACGAGACGGTCAAAGTCTTGAACGACGCTCTGACCAAACTCAAAAAAGGACGAGACATGAGCTCTCAATTGGACAAGGCCTTGACGAGCGACGCGGTCTACGAAATGGACGATCCTGAAAATCCTGGGCAGAAGAAAAACATGGAATGGGAATTGAATGGAAAAGGCTACCCCATGAACAAGGGGATCCGACAGAGCATTGATTTCATGAAGACGGCTCCGCTCAATCAACAGGAAAGAAAAGACATGGCCAGGGGGATTCACGAATCTTTGGCACTCTTCAAAAAACACGTGGACGAAGTCAAAGAGAATCACACGAGCGGATTCTCCATCATCAAGGAAAAGATTGAGCTTTTAAAACACCAGAAAGAGTTGCACATTCCAGACGCGGGTGGCGTGTCATGGAATTTTGTGGCCATTGCGGACGTGCAACGTGCCGTTGAGATCATTCAGGAATGGGGGAAGCGTCGTTACCAACGTGTTGCCACCATGCGTGTGGGGAATTTTGGTACTCAGGTTTTAGCCAAACTCAAAGATTCACGCTGGCCGCTCACTCCTTTGCGGTCTTTGCCGAATGAATTCAACAAGGAAGTTGAAAATGCGGAAAAAAACGAGGTTCAACACTACAAGGACATCTACGGCAACAAGGACAGTTGGCAGATTTGGGACATCGCCATCAACACGAAAAACAAAGACGAATTCAAAGACTGTTTGTTCCTTTTGGCCGACAATGGTCGTATCCGTTGGGAAAAGCCAGAATTGATTCGTCAGTTCAACTACTTCCAAAGCAACGTGGACATTCCCACCGACTTGAATGTGAATCTGGCCAATTTGAGTGATCTCTACGCAAAAATTCGTATTGCCATTGGGGTCATGTGGGATTTTGACACCTTCAACGGAATGATGAACACGAATAGTTCGGCCTACCAAAGCAAAAAAAGCCAGTTCGACCAAGATTGTAATCGCTGGGCGGAAATGGAAGGGGGCTTGACCAAAGTGATCGAAGGGCTCTTGAAAGAAGCCAAAACCCCAGGAGGGCAAGTAGATCCCCTCTTGTACGAAAAGATCATCGACTACGCCGTGAACGCCGGGAAAATGGACGCCGAATCCAAGCTGTACTACCTCATTCAGGGGATCGCTTGTGGGCTTTTGGCCTCGGATCGAGGCTCGGCCTTGAACTCGGTCTACATCAACAAGTACCCGGCCATCGACTACTTTGGGTCCGGCACCAAACGTGCTTTAAGACCCACCCTGGAAGACATTAAAGAAATTGCGGAATTGGACTATTCGGGGTTTTTGGAATGGTTCCACACCAAGTGCATGACGCTGGAAAAAATCACTCAGCGTGTGGACAAAACGCTCACGTCAGCAGGGAGTGGAGTGGATCACGACGATTTCACGGCTTACATGGGTTGGATGGGAGAAGGCACTGCCGAAACCATTTTGAAAAGCATGTCGGATGGCTTTCGAATTCCACTCACGGGGTTGCAAAATGCCACCGTGTCCATGATCAACATGCTAGACACTTTTGCGGAACATCCCGACATGCATCGTTCCAAAGAACAGTTGCAACGTTTCATTGGAGCTTTCACGCGTTTTGATGCCATCACGACCGACAAAATGTACACGGGCAGCAAAGACTATTTCCATTTTGACTCCACATCTTACAACCAACAACCTCGTACCATGGACGCTTATGCGGAAGTGTACGGTCGCAGTGGTTACACCTGTGCCAACAACATGGACGTGGTGAGGAATCACATCAAGGTCTTGGACACTGAATTTTTTGGAGCCTTGTACGACGGAAAAATCCGCAACAATAAACAAGCCTTGGACCTCATCAAGCGCATGGAAACCAAGTACGGTGCCAATGCAAAAGTGCTTTTTGCTCAGGATTTTTCAGACAAATCCAGTCCCGATGGCAAAGAGATGAAAGACCGTCTCTACCAATCAGCCGGAGCTTTTGCGGGTTGGTTGATTCAAAACAGACCCAATCAAATCGAGTCCATGTACCGGGCAGTCCGTGAAGAACACGACACGCTGTACGCCAACATGAGAGCCAACGGCAAAAAAGTTTTGGCTGGCGTCCAAAGATTCCGCAAGCCTGCACCAGCGGCCGCCAACAACAACTGGCATTTTGAAAACCGTGCCGCTGCTTAAACGGCCGTGGCTTCAGGAGCCTCCGGCGGCAAACGTCGTTCGCGAATTTCCGCCACCACTTCCGTCACAAAGTCTTCGACCGCAAAGGTCTTTTGTTCTTTGCTGTGGTAGTTGCGCGCCGCGACCAAACGGCCTTCGGATTCTTGTTCGCCAATGACCAACATCCAAGGCACTTTTTTCTTTTCGGCGTTGCGAATTTTCTTGCCCAGACTGTCTTCACTTGGGTCCACTTTGGCACGCACGCCTTGAGCGTTGAGCATTTGTTCCACTTCTTTGGCGTAGTCCAAATACTTGTCGGAGACGGTCAGCAAAGAAACCTGCAAAGGCGCAAGCCAGGTTGGGAAAGCTCCCGCAAAATGTTCGATCAAAAAGCCAATCAAACGTTCATGAGTGGACAAAGGCGCTCGGTGAATGCACAACGGAGTTTTTTCTTGGCCGTCGCTGTCCACGTAGGTCAGACCGAATCGTTTGGGCACCGCAAAGTCCAATTGGTTGGTGGCCAAAGTGAACTGGCGTCCAATCGCGGAGAAAATTTCCACGTCGATTTTTGGTCCGTAAAAGGCCGCCTCGCCGGGAACTTCCACATAATTCACACCGGATTTTTGCATGACCTTGCGCACTTTTTCTTCCGTTTCCAGCCAAAGTTCAGGTTCATCCACGTACTTTTTCCCGAGTCCTTCTTTGTTGTGCAAAGAAAGTCGCATCACGTATTTGCCAATGTTGAAGAGCTTGAAGTACTTGAGATAAATGTCCAGCACGGCCAAAAATTCCTGCTCAAATTGTTCCGGCGTGCAGTAGATGTGAGCGTCGTTCATGCAGAGCGACCTCACTCGCATCAGTCCGAACAAAGCGCCGCTGTCTTCGAATCGGTAGCAGTGTCCGTACTCACCAAGTCGCACCGGCAATTCCCGGTAAGAACGCATTTTGTGTCCGTAAATCAAGTGGTGGTGGGGGCAATTCATCGGTTTCAAATAATACTCCTCATTGTCCAATTTCATCGGCGGGTACATGGAATCGGCGTAGTAAGGCAGATGCCCAGATTTGTGGTAGAGCTCCCCTTTGGTGATGTGCGGAGTGCGCACTCGGTCGTAACCGGCGGCAAATTCCGTTTCTTTGGCGAGCTTTTCAATCTCTTCCACCAAAATCGCGCCGTTCGGCAGCCACAGTGGCAAACCGGCTCCCACTTCTTCATGCATCATGTAGAGTTCCAACTCTTTGCCGAGTTTGCGGTGGTCTCGTTTTTCAGCTTCTTCCATCATTTTGATGTGGCCGTAGAGTTCGTCTTTGGTCGGGAAACACAGCCCGTAAATTCGTTGCAATTGCGGATTTTTTTCATCTCCGCGCCAGTACGCACCAGCAATTTTATTGAGCTTGAAAACCCCAATTTCACGAGTGCTGTTGGTGTGTCCTCCTCGGCACAAATCGATGAATTTCACCTCATCTTGCTTGTTCACGTTCTTGTAAAAACTCAGCGTTTTTCCTTCGTCCAGAAATTCCTTGGCCAGTTCAACCTTGAAAGGCTGGTCGATTTTCTCCAAAAAAGCCACCATTTCTTCCGGCGCTTCTTCCGATCTTTCAAAACGCTGATCTTCTTTCACGATTTTTTTCATCTTGTCTTCCAAAATCCCCAGATCTTCGGGAATCAAGG
>CAYGAB010000027.1:0-9446 GCA_964347725.1 uncultured Candidatus Peribacteria bacterium
TCTGAAAGGCATGTGAATCAGTAGAAGAAAGAAAGAATGAAGCTGACGATGAAGTAGGCGCAAAATGCCATGATCAATCCGAGGGCTGTTTGGGTGAGGATGGCTTTTCCACGGTCGATTTTAGTTTCGTCTCCGTCCGCCGTGATGAGAATGATTCCCCCAATCATCACGACCACCACGCTGAAGGTTCCAATCAAGAGCATCAAGATGTTGATGGCTTTCAGTATCACGGCTCCAACCACGGATGTTTTTTTCTCTTCGGCCAGTTTTTTCAGATCATCGGAAAGGCCTGAAGTGTCTTCATCGATGTCGGCGGTTTCTGGATCGTCGCTGGCACTTAAAACGTCAAAAACATTGAAATGACTGCTTTCTTGAGCCGCAAAACTGAGCGGAGTGAAGCTGCACAAAAGACTGAGGGCGATCAGCAGGCTGAGAAAAAGCTTTTTCATGCGGGAGTTCAGGTGAATTCACTATAACGAGACCATAGCTTCTTTTCAATGGCCAGGCGTGGCCTTCCGAAGCGTTTTGCAGAGCTTTCTTTGACCTGTTGCATCGATGTCCCCTGGGGAAGCGGGTTGATTGGAGCTGTGTCCCAACGGAAAACAGGAGTGCTTTGGCCATTTTTCAAAGCTTTGATGTAGCATTGAAAAGGAGAAATTTGCATGAGGTCCAGGGCTTCCAAGCCCAGCACGGGCGCCAGTTGTTCGGCATCATTGGGGTGGCTTCTGAAGCAAATCAAGGAACCGACGTTTCCGAGCAAGGCAGACTGAATTTCTGGAGGGAATTGTTCTAAATATTGATGGGCCAAGGTCATGGCGAGCCCATATTTTCTGTCTTCCGCCAACATGCGTAAAAATGTCGGGGTGGCAAGATTTTGAGCTTCGTCCACGATGAGGCTCAAAAAAGAACGTTGAGAGGCGTCTTGTGCGCCTTTTCTGTGGAGATGAAAGTGCAAAAGTGACACGAAAATCATTCCCAACATCCGACTAAAATCTTCTCCCAATTTGCCTTTGCTCAGCGATAAAAGCACCAAATTGCCTGGCTGCAAAAGCAATTCCCAGCGAACTTTGGATTTGGGTTGGCCAAACATGTTTCTGGCGATGGGATGGCTCAAAATGGGGCCAACTTTATTGAGAATTGGGGATATCATTTCTTGACGTGATCTTTCATCTGAAGCCAAAAATTCTTTGGTCCAAAATCGCTCCAATTCCAAATCATTTAGGTTTTGCAGATGATGTTTCAGTAAGGTTGGTTGGGTGAGTAAACGTGGCAAATCCAATAAAGTGCTGTTCGGTATTTTCAGCAGCGTGAGCAAAGTGTTCCTCAAAATGTACTCCAAACGAGGCCCCCAACTCCCTTGGCTGAGGGCTTGAAACATTTCCACCATGGCGGAGGCCAGCAGGTGGGGCGGAGTGCCGTCCGAGTTGTCCAATGGATTCAAAGCCAGAGGAAAGTCTTCTAAACTTGGGTCTAAAACGATCACTTTTGGCGGAGGATTGGGCAGGATTTTTAGAGCGTCTTCCACTAGGTCACCGTGGGGGTCCAGCAGCACGGTGCAACGGTTTTGAGCCACGTCTTCTTTGAGCAGTTGGAGTAAAAAAGAGGACTTGCCCATGCCAGTTTTTCCCAGGACTAGAAGGTGGCGTTTTCTATCTTCTTCATGCCAGTTGAGTTGAGCGGGGCCTGGCAGGTGGGCACTGCTTTCGGTGGCCAAATAGGCGGCGTTGGCTAGAGGGTCTGGAACTTGCAAGAGTGTGGCGAGTTCTTCTGCACTCAGGAGCAAGTTGGACTTTTTTTGTCGTACTTTCAAGATTCCCAGATAGGGAATGGAGAAGCTGTCCCAGAGCGAATTCCAAGGGTGGCTCAGGCCAATGCTGACTTCAAAGAGAGGGCGTGAGAGTTTGTCCAGCACGGCTTTGTGTGGGTCTTCACGGTCGTGGCGAACTTGCAATTGAGCTTCCAAGGGCTTGTTCGTGTTCATTCGGAAGGTCCGTCTGAGCCAAGGGCCAAAAAATCGGCGCAAGGTCCAGCCCAACCATCCCTTGCTTTCCCATTGATCCCATTTCCGGTCGGGTTCAAAGCGAGGGTCCAGGGCTTTTTTAAGCAGACGTTGTTGAGTTTTGGACGAAACGGCCTTGAATTCAAAATGCACAAAGCCTTTTTCTCTCCTGGTGAATTCTCGTAGCCAGGCTTGGGTGGGGTTGAAGGTGAGGTCCGCCATTTTGTCTTCCATTTGTGGGTAACGGCGGATTGGCAAAAGAGGGCCACGCGGCTGATGGACCCAGTAGGTAGGTGTCCCCAATTGAGTGGTGTGGGAGTGAGACCGGCTGCCGACCAAATGATGGCTCAAATCTTGGCTGCACAAAAGCCGAGCCTTGCCGTGCTTGACCACCCAGCTCCAGCGCTGAGATTTGGCGTTTCCTTGCAGGCCGTTCAGCCATTGTTCCAGGAGTCCGGGCGCATATTTTCGAGTTTCACAGAGGCGTAATTCGTGCATGTGGCCAGCCTAACTTTCAGCCACTTTTTCGCCAAGTCTGCCTGAAGTTTCCTTCGAGAAAATGCGTTGTCGGAGGGGTGACAACAGGGCAGATTTTTTACTCGCTTTCGCTTATCCGTCTAACTTCTTCCAGCACTTGGCGGGCTTCTGCCAAAGTGGAGATTTGGACGACTTGGCTGCGGAGTTCGCGTGCGCCTTCAAAGCCTTTGAGGTGGCCGACGAAGTGTTTGCGCATTTCGAGGATTCCGCGGCGTTCGCCTTTGGTTTCCACGTTCAATTCGGTGTGGCGGAGTATTCCTGGGAGTTTTTCGGCAAAAGTCAGAGGAGGCGTGTAGTCTTCTCCCCAGAAAGCGGCGGCGATTTCTCGCATCAGCCAAGGATTCCCCATGGTTCCGCGGCCCACCATTACCCCGTCCAGATTGCCGAGTTTGTCCACGGCGTCTTGGGCGCTGCGGATGTCTCCGTTTCCGAGGACGGGCACTTTGACGTGGCGTTTGATTTCGCGAATGGCGTCCCAGTCGGCCAGGCCCGTGTACATTTGTTTGGCGGTTCGCCCATGCAAGGTGATGAGTTGAGCGCCGGCGTTTTCTAAGTCTTTGCAGAATTGGATGATTTTTGGCAGGTTGATTTCGTTCACGCCCAGGCGAGTTTTGAATGAAACCGGCAGTTTGGTTCCTCGGACGGTGGCTTCCACAATTTCTATCGCGAGACAGGGGTTTTTCAGGAGAGCGCTGCCGTGGTCGCTGCTCACGACTTTTTTGGCGGGACAGCCCATGTTGAGATCGAGCGCGTCGATTCCCATGGCTTCTATTCGTTGAGCGGCTTTGGTGAAATGGTCGGGGTGTTTTCCAAAAATTTGCGCCACGAGCGGGCGTTCTTCATCAGGGTTGAAGTCCAATTGTTTTAAGGTGTTGGCGCTGTCGTGCACGATTCCGTCGGCGCTGGTGAATTCCGTGAAACAGATCACGCGAGGCTCAATGCCTTTCACCAATTGGCGGTAAGCGGTGTCCGTGTAACCCGCCATGGGGGCAAGCGCAAGAATGGGGCGGGGAAGGTCTGCCCAAGAAAAAGCCATGAGAATTTACTTTTTAGCAGGTTCGGTTGCTCCGAGCATCACGACATTGTCTTTGCTGAGGTCGCGGTAGTCGGGGTGCACTTTGATGTTGGCACCTTGGGTCCAAGGGTAACCGAAGCCTTTGCTGTCTTCAAACAAGGCCGAGAGCACGTACGCCACGGTTTTTGTGTCGCTGGAATAGACGGCGTAGACGTAACCAAAGGGTCGGCCGGCCTTGTCTTTTTCGTTTGATCTTGGGTCTTTTTGATCGCTTAAAACTTTCTCAACTTCTGAAATTGAGGGGTAATCGCCATTGGTTTTGTGGTAAGCTTCCAAGCTTGCTTTCATCTCTGTGAGAGCTTCAACTCTTTCTTTGTTTTGGTCCAAGTAGATTTCATTTTGGATTGGTTTGACGATGTCTTGGCTTGGGTCAGGCACGCTGTCTTCAATGGTGCTGCCGGGGAAAGCTTCTTCCACGTTCAGTAAATCCTGTTGTTTTTTGAAAACCATGGTGGTGATGATTCCACCGCCAATCAAAACGACCAAAATTGCAGGTATGGCCATGGCCCAGGGAAAGGGGTGGCTTTTTGTTTGTGGAGTCGGAGTCGGAGCAGGAATTTCGACGCTCAAATTGGCCAAAGGATCTAAGGCTTCTTCCTCTTCTATTTCTGCGACCACGGGAGCTGCTGTCGGTGTTGGTGGAGTTTGTGGGGCTGGATTGGCTTTCATCTCTGCCAAGGTGGCTGCGTGTTTGAGTTCGTCGGCTTGCCTCAACAGAGCCAAGGCACGGAGGTTTCCAGGGTCCAGGTTCAGGATTTCTTGGCATCCTTGCAAAACTTTTTCGTGTTCGCCAGCATTCAGCCAAGACTGAACGTGATTTAATGCTTGTGTGATGCTGATTTCTCCGTTGTTCATTGCGCAAAGACTAGGGGAAACTGAGGGATTGGTCAACTCAGTGGAGCTTAAAAATGGTCTTCGGTGTTGGCTTGGGCTTCTCCGAATTGAGGAATCACGGCCTCCAAGGTTCCCCAATTGGATTCAATTCCATTTGGAACCAAGAGAATCACTTCGTCTCCCATTTGAGCTTTGTAGTAAGTCACGGAAGCCAGCAAGACACGGTATTTTCTGTTGTTGGCCAAGACTTTGTACTGGCCGTCTTCACTGATGAGGGTGCCTTTTAGGTGATCTCTGGCGATGGGCGCAATCTGTTTGTAGAGCATGGTGCCGTTTGGCATGATGGTGAGTTTGAGTCGATCTCCTTCCACCAATTTGGATTTGCTGGCGTAATTGGCCGGCACTGGGTAGAGCTTTTCATTGGGACCCACCATGTTTTGTCCATCAAAAATTCCTTCAATCACCTGACGGTCTTCTTCGTTGTAGGCGGTGGCGCTGGTTCCGTTCACGGCCGAGGATCCTTGTGGCGTGGTGGCGGTGGCCAAAAGATTCGGGTTGATCTGGCCCAGCAATTCGCGTGCGGCACTCAAAGAGGCTTCCGCGTTTTCTAAAAGACGCAACAGATTATTGATTTGAGGGGATTCGGTCATAGGGTTTTGTTAGTGTGTCTAGTTCAACTTGTATAGTACTTTTTCTCCGTTCTGTCCAGAAATTCTCAGGTCAATGTACTGCAGGTCAGATTCGTAAATGTTGAGTTTTGCCATGGATTTTTTCATTTTGAGCAGCTGCGATTGGATGTCTTGGGAGAGGTCCATCCACACATAAAAGCCTTTTTCAGTGAGCAAGTGAATTTCCCGAGCGCGTTTGAGGTACTCGACTTTCTCGATTTTCAGATCAAATTTGTCCTCAAAATTTTTCTTAACGCTGAGCAGGGTCTCCAGGGTTTGTGCCTCGATCAAGTTTTGGTTCAAGGTCCAGCTTGGCTTTTGGTCTTCGATTTCACCTGTTTCACCTGTTTCAGGCGGCGTGTCCAAGAGCGGAATTTTAGTTCCACTCAAGTCCATCACAATGATGGGCAGATCTTTGTTTGGAGATCCGATTGCGGCAATGGCCCCTCCAGCATTCACCACTAGGTCGGCTGTCTTTTTGTTGTCTTCCATGATTTCAAGGTTGGCCACGTGAGGATGAGTCTCCAGTTCAGCGACCAAAGTGTGGAAAGGTTTTCGGCTTATTTTTACCTTTTTCAGGTAGGGGTAGTCCGTGAGCAGTTTTGCTTCGTGTTCCGAGCTGTTGAAAAAAAGAATGTTCTTGCCAATGTAAGAGGCGAGATATTTTTGAATGCCCGATTGCTCTTGAAGCGTGTCTTCTTGTCCCCTCAAATCCACGGTTTCTATGGTGAACCATGGGCTCAGAAAAATTGCGTAAAGGCTTCCAAGTAAGCCAATCAACAGAAAAAAGAGTTTGAAACTCCACTTTATGCGAATTTTTCTATCCTCCTGATTTCTTTTTAGCCTGAGGGAAGGAGCTGGTTTGGCTGAAGTGAACTTCGGAACGATTGGCTTGCGGATGGGGCTTGGTCCTTGTTTGTAATTACGAAAACCAGGCGTTAAGGTTTGTCGCTTGGCTTTGCGTTTCAAAAAAGAAAAAAGACCCATGGGCAGACGTGGATGGCCTCAGTTTAACACTTTAATTTCCAGCGGCCAAGGCAGCACGAAGAGCTTCATTGCGAGCTTCTGCACCAGGTTTGGCATTGGCTTTGCTTTTGCGTTTCCAGGTTTTGCTCTTTGGACGCCAAGCGTTGGCATCTACAAGGGCGTGGGTGTGACTGTTTCGATCTGCCATATTTTTTTATAGATGGTATAATTGGCTGGAATTGTAGGGCGAAGTGTGGCTTTGGTCAAGGGATTTGAGGGCTCGCTGTGTTGCTTGTTTTCTAATTCGCTCCTGGGAGCAGTTTTTGATCTGATGGATTGTGAGGATTTTGCGTGACCTTGATTTTTTGCATTTTTGTCAACACTACATTGACTATAGTTATTTTTGTGTGATAAACTTGATTCGAACTAAATTTTGTTTATGGAACTTTCTTCTCACCTAAGTCAGCCAAGAGCCTCGGAGTCTGTGAAAAATGAACCAAACATGGCTCTTTTGAAGCTTAAGATTGGAGCGGAAGATAGATTTTTTCGTGTTGAGACGACTGCGAGTGGTAAGGTCTTGGTCGTGTGCATTGGTACAAATTCGGAAGGATGGCAAACGGCGGATATTTCGAGTGTCCAACCTTTGCCGATTGGTGCACATCCTGTTTCAGAGGAGGTTGAGGAATGTTATCATGATCACAATTACGCTCGTGTGCGTGTGGCGAGTTTCCCTTCTCATAGAGGAGCTGCGTTTTCTTTTTCAGCTTACGAATGGCAGAGCACTTTGGCTGGATTGGAGTCTTATGACCTGGGCAAACCCGTTTCAATGGAGCAAGCAGCGGTGAGTGGGGAGCGGGTAACATTTAGGGCCTTCTTCGATAGGTTTTTTGGTGAAGCTTGATCTTGCTTGACGTAAATTACGAAAACTAAATGACAGATCTCGAAAAATCAGTTCCCGAGCCAGGTTCAGGAGTTATTCCTGTGCCCTTGTTAGCACGTGAACCTGATGGGTCAAAACAAAAGTCATCTTTGCTCATGCCAGCCTTGGTGGCCGTGAGTGTGGCTGCTCATTTAGCGGTGAGGCTGCCTGAGGCTGAAATCATTGAAGAAACCGCAGTGGGTGAATCTGATGAGGATAAAAAAATCACCACTAAGCAAGAGGCAAAACCGAAAAAAGATTTGCTCAAGGATGAGCCAGAAGAAAGGATCTACGGCGCTGTGGGTGAGGTGGTGCGCCGGCAAGTTTATGGGGACGGTGAGACCACTCAAGCGAATCTTGATGAACTGATAGGATTTTATTTGAGGGTATTTGAGTCTAGGGAAGAGAAAATGTATTTGATGGATGCATTGGGACATGAACTTCTGGCCAAGGAATTTCCGAACAATTGGTTTGCCCCTGTGCCAACAGGAAGAACCGTGATTTCAGGTGGAAGAACGGTTGCTAAAATGAAGCCCATGATGACGAATGCCGAGAAAAATGCTTGGCAAAATGAGCTTCGTCGTCAAATTCCTGAAGATCAGGTGCCCGCTGCCGATAGAGTTTTGGCAAAAGATTTTCAGGCGCTTGGCTACCCTTTTGTAGCTAGCGCGGTGCTCCCAGGTATTGCGGTGATCAATGGAGAAGAAGAAAAATCTCTCATGGAGATCATTCTTGAACGTTTGAAAGCAAACGTGTCTTGTCCTGGGGTAGGAAATCCTGGTGGGCCCAGGCATTTAGAAGGGAAAAGCATGCCACTTTACGAAGCCATTTTGAAAATTGCGGATGCTTATGACATTCCTCATGCCATAGCGCTTGGGATTGCAGCCAATGAAAGTGGCTACGATAAACTGGCGATTTCACCGGCCAACGCTTATGGGATTTATCAACTTCAGTCGTCGGGTGATGACAGTAAACCTGAAGCTTACGAAATGGCAAAAAGATACGCAAAACAACACCCTGAATTTTCTGGAAAAATACGCAAAGGTGAATTAAAAGACTTCAAGTCTGCATTCAATGGAGTCATCGAATGGAAAAATCGTCTGGTACAGACCGAAATGTTCTGTGCCTATTTCCGATTCATCCAAGAACAATTGAGAGGAACGGTGGACGAATTGGAAGCTCGATTGCAGACTTTGGATCCCTCTTACTTGATGGGAACTTTGTCGCTCATTTCTGCCATCACCGCTTACAACGCAGGAGCAACTGGAATTAAAAAAACCATGCTTCGATTTTTAAAGTTATCTGATTCAGAAATGCTTGAAATGCTTGGCAAGCCTCCTTATGGAATAGATGTGTGGCAAGCCGTTTTGGCCAATTCTTTTGATCGAGCGACTAAACCTGATGGTCGTGGAAATACGGGTCAAAAGCTCCATGTGTTCACTTATGCAGCTAAAGTTTTAGCCATGGGCGCACGAATCATGGAAGACGAAAATATTTTGGACCTGATTGCAAAGCATGGGCAAGGTGACGCCGAGGCTGTGGAAAAACCCGTGAGCGCAGTTCCGTTAGAATCTGTTGGACTCAGCGTTGAATCCTCTTCAGAAGCAAGCCGATTTCGGACCTACCTTGCTTATGTAGAGACTGCTTTAGTGGCTGTATTGACGGGAGTTCAATCTGGAAAAGAGGGTCGAGAAGTGCTCGGGCAAGAAGGCCTTTCACGGCGTGCGATGCTTTTGGGAGGTGCCGCCATAGCAGGAGTCAGTGTGCCGCTTGTTCGTGCCGTTGCAAATGTCATTGAATTTGGTGAAGGCGGTGCAGAGGCGCCTACAGAAATGAGTTCTGAGACACAAGAGTCCATGCCCTACCCAGTTTATCCAGAGGCTTTGGCCGATGGGAGAAAGCGATTGAAGGAAATTTATGCAAAAATCAAGAAAGAAGGACTCAGCGTGGAACAGCCTTTGGCGACAGAAGCCAATCGGAAGGGGTCTAATTGGAAAACTCCAGCACGAGTGGCGAAGTTGAAACCGCTCATGCGTAAGGTTTTTGGAGCTGAGTGGGATGTTCATTTGAATACGGGAAGAGCTTTGCCAAAAAAATTCTTTACTACGCAACAGGCAAAACAAGAGGCCTACTTGCAATCAGCTCTTGCTTCTGGAGACACGCTTCCAATTAAAGCAGAAAGTCCTGAGCAGCCCTTTTTCTGTCAGCAAGTCGGGGAAGACTCGGGCATTTCAAACAATCCTGATTCCATGTACGTGCACAAAGAAATGTTGCCAGTTGTTGGGACTTTGATTGCGCTCGTGAACGATCAGATTGACGCTTTCAACGCAGATCCGAAGTCTTTTGGAATGCATGAAAAGGAATTTCCAAAAATTCCTCATGTGCTGAGCATAAAAGCTTCTGGAGCGCATCGAACGTCTCTACCGCGTGTCCGGCGAACCGGCGCGC
>CAYGAB010000028.1:0-9115 GCA_964347725.1 uncultured Candidatus Peribacteria bacterium
ACTCTAAACCTTCAAAGTCAATAGAATTATTTCAGGGACATGTAGTAGGCTGCGGCCCCGATCATGGCGGCGTTGTCGGTGCAGTAGCTGAGTCGGGCGGGGAATCGGAATTTTTGGCCGGAAAGAATTTGTTGAAGTCGAGCTCGCAAAGCTTGGTTGGCGGAGACTCCTCCTGTTAAGTGGAGTTCTTTGACGGAATTTTGTTCCAAAGCCAAGGCGGTTTTTTTTGCCAAGGCCTCGATCACGGCGTTTTGAAAAGCGAGCGCGGTGTCGGCTTTGAATTGAGGGTCTTTGGCTTCGTCGGGCTGTTTTTGCAGATGGTAAAGGACGGCCGTTTTGAGACCGGAAAAACTAAAATCGTAGCCAGCAACTTGAGCGATGGGAAATTTGAATCGGCCTGGAGTGCCATCTTTGGCGGCCTTTTCAATGGCTGGCCCTCCAGGGTAGCCCAGCCCCAAAAGCCGAGCCACTTTATCAAAAGCTTCTCCCGCGGCGTCGTCGATGCTTTCTCCCAGCAGCTCAAAGTTGCCGTGTTCACGCATCAGCACGAGTTCATTGTGGCCTCCGGAAACCGTCAAAATTAGAATGGGAAACTCAGGGTCTTCTTCCAAGTCCAGCCAAGGCGCGACCATGTGGCCGTGGATGTGATTCACCTCAATGAGAGGCTTGTCCAAAGCAAAACTCAGCGCAGCGGCGGCGGATCGTCCCACCACCAAAGATCCAATCAATCCAGGCGTTTTGGTCACGGCGATCGCGTCAATGTCGGCCCAGTCGATTTCGGCTTGGTGTAGGGCTTGGTGCAGACTCGGCCCAATGGCTTTGATGTGTTCACGTGCGGCCACTTCCGGAACGACACCTCCCGTTGCGGCATGGGTGGACGCTTGAGACGCAATCACGTTGGCACGCACCTTCCGTCCGTCTTCCACGACGGCAACGGCGGTTTCGTCACAAGAACTTTCAATGGCTAGGATGAGCATTTGATTGGAATGAGAACTTTTATTCTAGCGAGTATAAAACGCCCTTGCCAGTCCCTTTGCGTTTTAGCTTCTGGATTCTTAGTAAGTTTTGGAGATCAACTTTTAATGTTGGACGAGGGATTTGAGTGAGTCTTGCATTGATTTGCCCAATGCTGAGTTCTTCTGTACCTAGAGCGTCTAAAATGAGTTGTTTTCTTTCTGTTCGATTGAGAGTTTGAGACTGTTCTATAGGCGTTTCCTTCCCCTCCAGAACTGAAAGTACGATTTCTAAGGTATCTGTGAGTTCCTGGCTCACAAATTCAATAAAAGGTTCCAGCATCTTTTTAAGATCTACCGCTTCAAGTGCTTTTAAGTAGCTTTTCCTGTGAATCATTTTGATGATGCAGGGAGGGTATCCAGCCTTCATTAAAATCAAGTTCATCAGCAAGCGTGCCATTCTTCCGTTGCCATCGTCAAAAGGGTGGATTGCTACGAAGCGATAGTGAAAAGTCGCTGCTTTTTCTAAAGGATCAAGCTCTTTTGCATCATGGTACCAGGTCAGCAATTTCTCCATTTCTTCTTTCACGTGAATTGGCTCGACGTAGTGGTGGATCCTTCCTGAAAAAGTGAGCACATGGTTTGGCAGGAGCTTGTATTTTCCTGGGTGGATTGGTTTTTGCACCAATTGACCGTGTCCGCCTTTTGCTAGGCTAAACTCCATCCCTTTCATAAGAACCGCATGAAGTTCTTTGATCACACTTTCTGTGAGGGGGCGTTCACTGTTGATGATTTCTTCCAAGCCTTGGATCGCTTCGGCATGATTTTGAGCCTCCAAGTAGTCTTTCAATGGCCTTCCTTCTGAAGTGAGCCCCTCACGCAGGAAGAAAAGGGTTTCCCCAAAAGTGAGCGTATTGCCTTCCAAGGCATTTGAGTTGTAGGTCCACTCGATACGAAGTCTCTCTTGGATGCCTTTTTCTTGAGATTCGTTCAGTGGGCGCAGAGCAGAGATTTGCTGTTTGAGCGCAATGAGCTTTTGGATATTTTTAGACATATTTGGATAAGCTGCCCACATTATATCCATAAATATCCATAAAATCAATGACTTCCGTCGGGGAGGCATGCCGTGAGTGGGTCCTGAATTTTCTCTTGCCGTTTCTCTTTTATCTGTTAAGGTTGAATTGTTTTACCTGATTCCCAGTGCAATTGAACGACGAACAAGACGTGCTCAAGTGGTACCGCTCTGGGGAGCGCACCCTCAATAAGGCTTTTTTGGATGAAATTCCCTGGGGAGAAGTGAAGAAATACCCGCTCGACCCTTCCTTCATTCCAGTCTTGGTTTACATGAGAGACGTGGAACGCTACACGGAAGTCTACTACAAGGAACTCAAGGGAACTCCCACCGTCAAAGACACGGTGATCAAGTCCTTCATGGATCAATGGGAAGACGAGGAAGTTCTGCACGCCGATTTGCTGCATCGCTTTTTGGGCGAAATGGATTATCCGACCGACGAGAAATGGTACGAAAAAGTGCGCCAACAAATCCCAAAGAGTTACCATATGATCAGCAAGTTGCAAACCCTCATCACCAACGGATTCGGCAAGCACTTCACCAGTGTTCACATGACCTGGGGAGCCATCAATGAAATGAGCACCATGGCCGGTTATCAACGCCTGTGGAAATTGGCAAAACATCCGATTTTGGAGCAAATTTTGCGTGGAATCGTCCAGGAGGAAGGGAAACATTCTTTTTTCTACTGGAACATCGCTCGCTTGAAGTTGAATCAGTCCAAATTCCGGCAGGATCTGACGCGTTTCATTGTGAAGCATTTCTGGAGCCCCGTGGGAGAAGGCACCAAAAGCAAGGCCGATTCCAATTACGTGATTCGAGCTCTGTTTGGCGACCCAGAAGGCATTTCTGTGATGGACAAAATCGTGAATCAACGCATGGAACAGTTGCCGGGAATGGCTGGTCTCAAGGCCGTGACCGAACGAATTTCTCAGGTGGCAAGTCTGGCCTAGCTGGGTTTATAATGTGGCCATGCAATCCACCGCCACTCAGATTGTTCGGACGCTCCAGCACGAAGGTCACACGGCTTATTGGGCCGGAGGTTGTGTTCGTGACGCTTTGATGAAAAAAGAGCCGAAAGATTTTGACATTGCCACGAGCGCTCGCCCGGAACAGATTGAAGCGCTCTTTAAAAAGACCCACGCCATCGGAAAAAACTTTGGAGTGATCACCGTGATGGAAAACGGACATCATTTTGAAATCGCCACCTTCCGCAGCGATTCCGCCAGCAGTGACGGTCGCCGGCCCGATGCGATTTTGTTCAGCCATCCAGCGGAAGACGCATTGCGCCGAGACTTCACCGTGAATGGATTGTTCTACGACCCCGTGAATGAGGAATTCCACGATTTTGTGGGCGGAAGAAATGATCTGCAAAACAAACTCATTCGCTTCATCGGTGATCCTCATCAGCGTATTTTGGAAGATCATTTGCGGATTTTACGCGCGATCCGATTCAAGGCAACTTTAGGATTTTCTTACCACGCCGAAACCTGGGCCGCGCTCAAACACCACGCTCATTTGGCCAGCAAAGTCAGCTGGGAACGGGTGAGAGACGAACTCAATAAAATGATCACCAGTTCAGCCGCGGCAGTGGCCATTCAAGATTTAAAAGAGACGGGAGTCTTGGTTCACATTGTGCCCGAGCTTTCTTCGGGAAATACCCCAGATTTATCAGTTTTACCCGATGGCACCAGTTTGGCTTTGCGTTGGGCGATCTTATTTTTGCAGCTTGAACAAAGTCCTGAACCTGTTCTTCGACGGCTTCGCTTCGCTCGCCGCGACATGGAAGAAATCCTCTGGCTTTGGCAGCACCGCAATCGTTTGCCAGAAATTGCCGCCTTATCACTGGGCCGCCTCAGAAATTTTTGTTTTTCCGCTCAATTCCTCGACCTGCTCAGCCTCTTTGAAATGAATCAAAAATCGCCCAAAGAAGCCATTCTCTTGAAAGAACTGCGTGAGCACCACCAGGATTGTTTGGCCCACTTCAAAGAAAAACCTCAGCCCTTCTTGACCGGCCAAGACCTTGTCCAGACCCTCGGCATTCAGCCTGGTCCCAAGCTCGGTGCTCTTTTGGAAGAAGCCTACGAACTCCAACTTTCTCACCGTCTCAATTCAAAAGAAGAAGCCATGGAGTGGGTGAGAGGAAATTGACAAGTGCGCATAAGATCTTCACATTTTCCAATGGCTATTTCTCACATGGAAAAGTAATGTTGATTGTACCCATCCTACACAGATGACCACTGAAAAACTTGCTATTTTCAAAGGAAAAGAGATTCGAAAAATCATTTATAAAAATGAGTGGTGGTTTTCGGTAGTTGATGTGTGCGGAGCTTTGACCGAGAGTCATGATTCTGGAGCCTATTGGAGAAAACTAAAACAGAGATTGGCAGAGGAGGGGAATCAACCCGTGACAATTTGTCACGGGTTGAAGTTAAAGGCTTTAGATGGGAAAATGAGGGAAACGGATTGCGCCAACACCGAGGGTCTGTTCAGGCTTATTCAGTCAATCCCCTCTCCAAAGGCTGAACCCTTCAAAAGGTGGCTTGCAAAAATTGGATATGAACGAGTGCAAGAAATTGAAGATCCAGAGTTGGCAACAAAACGGACAAAAGCCTTGTACAAAGCCAAGGGTTACAGTGAAGACTGGATTGAAAAACGCATGAGGGGAATTGCCATTCGTGAAGAACTGACCGATGAATGGACGAAACGGGGGGTCAAAGAGCAGATAGACTATTCCATTTTGACGGCTGAAATATCCAAAGCTAGCTTTGGAATGACGCCGAATGAATACAAAAAATTCAAAAATTTAAAACGAGAAAATCTGCGAGATCACATGACCGATTTGGAACTTATTTTCTCAATGCTGGGAGAACGGGCCACTACAGAAATCACTCAAACAAAAGATTCACAAAAATTTGATGCCCTGAGACAAGATGCGAAGGCTGGTGGGAAAATTGCTGGTGATGCCAGAAAAGCTTTAGAATTAGAAACGGGCAAAAAAGTTTCAAAAAAAGAAAATTATTTGTTGGAGGTTGAAAATAAGAAACGGCTGAGATAGTAGAGTTACTTTCCACCTCCTTTCTGAATCTGTTCCGCCAGGCGTTTGGCGCACATGGCGAAGGCACCCCAAGTCATGGGGCCGTCCAGGTTGTGGTCTTGGGTGATGATGTCATTTCGGCGAGCCCAAGCCCAAGCTTCTTTGGCCCAATGGTCGGAGAAAATATGGTTCAGATAAGTCACGGGGTCCAGGTTGTAGCCCACAAATTCGCCCAAAGTGCGGCTCATCATCTCAAATCCGGGGTCGGGTTGTTTTCCAATCAGTTCAAAATGCAGGTGAGGGCCCGTGGTCGCGCTGCCGGAATTTCCCGTTTTGGCAAAGACTTCATTGGGTTTTACCGTTTCACCAACCTTGGCCAAGGCCTCACTCAAATGAGCAAACACCAAAACGTTTCCAACGGAATCTTTCAGGTACATGGTCAGCCCCATCTCGTGCTGAGTCTTGACGGAAGCCACGGTGCATCCAATCGGCAGAGAAAGAGCCGTGCCAACAGAAGTCCCAATGTCCACGCCGGTGTGGCCTTTCACGGAATCATAAAATCCACGCGGGGTTTGGCTGCGGAATCCATTGATGACGGAAGCTCCAAAGTAATTCATGAACGGGTCAACTTAGCGATGCATTCCACGTGATAGGTCTGTGGGAACATGTCCACTGGCTGCACGAGTTCGCAAGTATAACCCAATTTAGCAAAACTTTTCAAATCTCGAGCCAAAGTGGTCGGATTGCAGGAAACGTAGACGATGGTTTTGGCGGCCAAATCGGCGCATTGATGAACCACGTTTGGTCCCAGCCCATTTCGAGGAGGGTCCACAATGATCACGTCCGGCTTTGGGAAATCGCCATTTTCCGTGTGGTTTTCCAGGACTCTTTCCGTGTCGCCCAAGAAAAATTCAGCATTCGAAATGGAATTGCGCGCAGCGTTGGCACGAGCATTGTCCACGGCAGACGCATTCAATTCCACACCAATCACTTGTTTGGCTTTGTGAGCGCAAAAGAGCCCAATCGTTCCTGTTCCACAGTACAAATCCATGACGATTTCCTTGCCAGTGAGCCCAGCCAATTCAAGAACTCGAGTGTAGAGTTTTTCAGCTTGCCGAGTGTTGGTTTGGAAAAAGGCTTGAGGAAGTATGTCGAAGAAAAGTTCGTTCCCATTTTCTAGCTTGAGGCTCTCAGTGAGCGTTTTTTTGCCAAAGAGCAGCACTTCTTTTTGTTTGGTGGCCTGGCCTTTTTTCTGAGTGATCTTTGAAAGGTAGAAACTGCTGATGTTTCCTCGTGCTTTCATCCAATCGATGAGCGCGCTTAAGTCATCGGTGCCTTTTGGAAAATGTTCATGAGAAGTGATCAAAGACACCATCACATCTCCTGTGTTTTTTCCTTCGCGAATCATGAGATTGCGGAGCAATCCTTCGCCACTTTCGGTATTGAAAACCTTCCACCATCGGCTGTTCACAAAATCTCGGAATTCAGAGACAAAAGAGCCCATCCAGTCATTCATCAGGTGACATTCGGTGAGGTTGAACACTTCAAAATGGAAGCCTGGCGGATAAAAACCGAGCATCACTTTTCCGTCTGGTCCAGTGCCAAAAGACAAATCCATTTTGTTCCGATAGTTCCAAGGAGACTCATTTGGAAGAATGGGCAAAACCAAATCCCCTGGCAGTTCCGCCAAACGTTCCATGGAATCTTTGACCTGTTGTTCTTTGAATTTCAGCTGATCCTCGTAGCTCAAAAATTGCCACTTGCAGCCGCCGCAGGTGTCAAAATGGCGACACTTTGGCTCCACTCTTAGGGGGCTGGCTTTTAAAATGGTCATCCGTTTGGCTTCCGCGTAGCCAGATTTAACCTTGTTCACACGCACTTCCACGGTGTCTCCAGGAACCGTTCCATCCACAAAGACTTTTTGTCCATTTTCTGCCTTCCCCAAACCTTGTCCACCAAAAACCAAAGTTTCTATGGTGATCGGAAGGGTCTGGCCTTTTTTGAGCTTGGGTGTTTGATTCATTGTGGAATATTTTTTGTAAAAGTTACATTTTGGTAACACTCCTGAAAGTTTACCTCAAAGTGATTAAATACACCCTTTCTTCCTAATAGTCTATCCATGGGATCCTTTGATACAAGCACGGGAATTTTTAAAGACGTTTCATTGATCTTAATCTTAATAATCGTCTTTTTTGCATGAATAAAAGTGAAATTTGCGGCTTCAACACGAATCTCATGTTCGGGAAGTTCATTGTAGCTGATTCCTAGCAAAGCAGCGTCGGTGTCAGGAATCAAAGTATAATCAGCTCCTGTATCAATCAGGAATTCGAAATAACGACTTGGCTTGTCTTCCCATTGAAGCTTGGCAGTTAGCATGGGACGCCCATAAACGTAAGGGCAGTTAAATTGCAAGATATTCGGGGTAAACACGTGACACAAGAAATTCATGATCCTCGATCTCGGGCATGGCTATTTTTGCTTGATTTAAGGCTTGAATGCTGTCACTTCCAAACCCAAGAATTTTGCCATTTAGAGAAATAACGGTGTCTCCCGAGTGATCTTTTTTTAAGGCAGCGGACATTTTTGGTGCTTGCATCATGAGAGTCAGGTGAATGTAGCATGAAGTTTAGCTGATAGATGGTTTTTGTTCAATTGATGAGGCATGGTTGATGCATTTCTACTCTGCAATTTAATGTGTCGATTCATCGACAACAGCTTGCCAATTTTTGCAGCTCCGTCACAATGCTTCCATGCACCTACAGATCCTCCAATTTTCGCCGACCAAAGACACAAATCTTTTGGCTTTGGAGCAGGAGTACGAAAAGCGATTGAGGCCTTATCTCAAGCTTGAATCACTGACCCTTCCCGCCAGCAAGTCCGACCAACGCGCCAAAGCTCAAGAAGAGGAATGGAAAATCTTGGAGCCAAAATTGGACGCCCACGCCACGCTGATCGTTTTGGACGAAGGTGGCATTCAGCTCGGCAGTCCAGAATTTGCCAAACGCTTGGAACAAGAAAGAGATTTTGGGCCAGGTAAAATCCAAGTGCTCATTGGTGGCTCTCACGGACTGCATCCCAAAGCCATTCAAGCCGCTAAACTTCATCTTTCGCTTTCCAAAATGACCTTCACGCACGAGATGGTGCGGGTCTTTTTTAAGGAACAGGTGTATCGTGCATTCATGATTCTAGCTGGAAAGCCCTACCACAAGTAGCCATGCGATTTTTCTGGATTTTTCTTCTCACGCTCAGCATTCCTTTTTCCATTTGGATGGCAAATTTCGCCGCGATGGGTGAGTCTTTGTCTGATCTGGAGATCCAAACTTGGCCGGCAAAATCTGTCGAAGCAGTTCCGGAAGAGCCAATTTCCATCTTGTTCACGGGAGACATCATGCTGGACCGTTACGTGGACACGCTCCGCACACGTGAGGGTGGCGATTTTCCTTTCACCCACATGCCGGAAATTCTGGCCGAAGTGAAGTCCCAGCTCGGGGTGGAATCTTTGGACGTGGTGGCCGGAAATTTGGAAGGTCCCATCACCGATTCCAATTATAAAAACCCTGGCACGGCCATGCGATTCAACTTCAGGCCAGACGTGGTGCCACTCCTGAAAAAAGCGGGTTTCACGCACTTCAATATGGCCAACAATCACACCCTGGATCAAGGCAAAGACGGCGTGCAGAAAACCCACGACACCTTGGCCGCTGAGGGTCTGTTTTCCTTTGGGCATCCAGACACGCCAAATGGAACTTACAGTTTTCTCATCCAAGACATTCAAGGAAGGAGGATCGGATTCCTTGGTTTGAACGATGCCGTGACCCACCTCGACAAAGCCGCAGCCTTGGCCAAAATTAAAGAAGCCGCGCCCCAGGTGGACTTTCTGGTGATCGCCGTGCACTGGGGAACGGAATATCAAAAAACCGCTTCCGCCGCGACAACCGCTTTGGCGCACGAATGGGTGGACGCCGGCGCCGATTTGATCTGGGGAACTCACCCTCACGTGGTCCAAAATTCAGAAGTCTACCGGGGAGCACCCATCTACTATTCACTGGGCAACTT
>CAYGAB010000029.1:0-9093 GCA_964347725.1 uncultured Candidatus Peribacteria bacterium
TCCCTATTCACTCCCACAATTCCCGTGATCGCGCCTCCAAAAGGATCCAATGCCGAAGGGCTGTTGTGGGTTTCTGCTTTGTCACTCACCAGATAATTCTCGTCAAACACAATGGCCCCGGCGTTGTCCGTGAACACCGACACACAAAAATCGTCTTTGCCTTTTTTAGCTCGGATCACTTCCGTTGCCTTGCGAATGGTGGCCTTGAAAATGCCCGCCTCCAATTCATCCAAAGGATCAGCAAAAATCGTGTGCTTGCAGTGCTCCGACCAGGTTTGGGCAATGCTCTCGAGTTCAATGTCCCGCGGCTTACGCCCCTCTTTTTTAAAATAATTTTGGATGGCTTGCAGATAAGTTTTTCGCAAAGCCAAAGGCCCACGTCGGCTCCCGTCTTCATTGAGAATTCCTTTCTTCCCGAGTTCCAAAAGATCCGCCTCATTCAAGTCCAAATCCACTTCGTCCGCTTTGGGCGCATGCCTCAAGTCCACCTTGGGGATAACCGTGTCCATGCCACCTTTTTCAAGGAATTCTGAATGAGACCGAACATGAATCCGATTGACCAAAGGATTCGAAAACAAAAGAGCAATCTCTTCCGCGCGACGCAAATTCTTCTCACCCTTCAAAAAAATAAGCTGAGACGAATACACCGCCTCCTGGGGAAAATCAAAACGCAACTTCATTAAATCCTCGATCGATTCCATCACGGTACTGGCCACGTTGTCCGTCACTCCCGGCAAAAATCCAATTTCCAACACGCTATCAAAATCTTCAGGCGCATTTGGACGACTGAACTCGGCCGTTTCAATGATTGGATTGATCAGCATCTGGCTGATCTTCAAACGCTCATCTTGTTCAAATTTTTTATTCACGGTATGCACGTCCACCACTTCCACCTCACTCACCTCTTCAAAACCAGCCTCCCGAATCTTCTTCAAAAAAACATCCCGCCGA
Organism: uncultured Candidatus Peribacteria bacterium; assembly: GCA_964347725.1. Lineage (GTDB taxonomy): Bacteria > Patescibacteriota > Gracilibacteria > UBA1369 > 2-02-FULL-48-14 > CAYGAB01. The sequence continues at coordinate 952 of CAYGAB010000029.1, forward strand.
CTGTCGTGAATGCTGGGACGAATTTCGATGCGAAATGCGGAAGTCATTGAAAGGGAATAGGTTGCGTCTGCAGTCTAATGAAAGCCATTGCGTTCTTCAAGCAATCTTTTCGCTTTCTCTGCCGCGCCACGGTTGTAACCACCCAAACTTCCATCGCTCCGAATGACACGATGACAAGGAATCTCAGAATTCCAATTTTGCTTCATGATCTGGCCCACCGCTCGAAAAGCCCGCGGACTACCCGCCAATTGCGCCACTTCTTTGTAACTCAAAGTCTGACCCACCGGAATTTTACGAACCACATCTAAGACTCTGGATCTGAAGTCCATGCGAACAAGGTGTTACGAATCAAAGGCAAAGTCCTCAAACCACCTGAAAAGTGCTTCATACCACTCATCAAAATCGCCTCACACACCAAATGATGCTGAAACAATTCAGCGTGAGGCAAACGCAGAGGCTCATAAGGATCGTCGTCCGAATGAAGGGCCAAAAATCGACCCGAATGAGAACGGATCTTCTCCCAATTCCAAGGCTCATGAAAAAATTCTGAAATTTCTCGAATGCCCAAATCTTCTGCGATTCCCGCTACCATGAGCACTCCACCCACTTTCTTGCCTTGAGGCAGGCTCCCCAAAAAACGCAAAATCGTGGGAACTCCCAAACTGTGTCCCACCAAAAACAGGTTTTCATCCAAATCAAGCCCCAAATCATTCAAAGCAGAAATCCACGCCTCCAAAGACGGATTTTCAGAGTCGGGGAGTTCAGGCACAAAAACCTCCCACGCCTCGGCCTCCAACTCCTTCTTGAGCCAAGGAAACCAATGATTTTCTGGATGACCGCCCCAACCGTGCACCAAAACAGCTTTTTTCATGAGTTCAGCTTAGATTTTGTTGAGCCACCTTGCAAGTTCCTCTACACTAGGAGCGATTTAACCCGCATCCACATGTCTTTTGGCCACCTTAGCATCGTTCTTGGCACTCAATGGGGAGACGAAGGAAAAGGAAAACTGGTGGACATTTTGAGCGAAAAATTCGATTGGGTGGCACGCGCCACAGGAGGAGCCAACGCTGGACACACCGTTTACGTGGAAAAAAATGGTAAAACCGAGAAATACGTATTTCACCTTTTGCCAAGCGGGATTTTGTACGAACACGTTCGCTGCTTGATTGGCAACGGGGTGGTTTTGCACGTAGAAACTTTCTTCAAAGAACTACAAAATCTAGCCGAGCGAGGAATGGATTCTGAATCCCGAGTCAAAATTTCCGACCGAGCCAGCCTTCTTTTTGACTACCACAAAATCATTGATGGTCTGCAAGAAGACGCTAAAGGAGACCAAAAAGTGGGAACCACCCGCCGTGGAATCGGCCCAGCTTACTCCGACAAAGTGAATCGTCGAGGCATTCGACTCTGCGACTTAAAAGACTGGGCTCATTTTGAAGCCATGTACCGCAGCAATCTCAAATGGCACCAAGATGTCTACGGCTTTGAATACGACCCTGAACCTGAATTGAAACTGCATCGCGAACTGCAATCCCGACTCATGGCCATGTCCGTGGACGGAACCTGGACTCTAAACCAAGCTTTAAAAAATGGAGAAACCGTTTTGGTGGAAGGCGCCAATGCCGCCCTTTTGGACCTGGACCACGGAACCTATCCTTACGTAACCTCTTCCAATCCGAGCATTGGAGGCGTTTTCACTGGAACAGGACTTTCACCTTTGCACTTGAAAGAGAACATCGGAATTGTGAAAGCCTACATGAGTCGAGTGGGTGCTGGACCTTTCCCGACCGAACTCGAGAATGAACTTGGAGAAACAATCCGCCAAGCGGGTGGCGAATTCGGATCCACCACAGGACGTCCTCGTCGTTGCGGCTGGTTCGATTCTGTTGTGACCCGTTATGGAATTCTAGTGGATGGATGCACCGCCTTAAACCTCACCAAACTGGACGTGCTCGACGACCTGGATGAAATCAAAATTGCCGTGGCCTACCGACTCAATGGTCAAGAAATCCACGGATTACCAGCCCTTCTTTCCGAGCTAGAGCAGGTTGAAGTCACCTACGAAAGCCTACCCGGCTGGAAAACACCCATCGGTGAAGCCCGCCGTTTTGAAGACCTCCCAATCAATGCGCAAAATTACGTTCTCCGTCTAGAAAATCTACTTGGCTGCCCCATCCGCTGGATTGGCGTGGGCCAACGGCGAGATCAAATGATTGACCGCAACTCATAAAGCCAGCCACAAATCAGGGTTAGAAGCGGCCTCTGCTTGCATTCGCTTGAATAGATCAGGAAAAGCAAGCTCCATGCGACAGTCCATTCCTTGAGCCCTCAAACACTCCAACTTGCGGTGCCATTTTAAAAAACGTCGATTCACAGGCTCAACGGCCAAAATTTCAGAACACGCCTGCAAGGCATCTTCAACCTGACCAGCCGCGATAAATTCTTTCATTTTCAGCTCGACTGAATTAAAAAATTGTTCGTGAGCTTTATGCTGAGCACGGTCAATTTGTTTTTTAACTTTTTTCAGCAAGCGTTTTAATTTTCCAGATTCAGGAAAAACACTCAGCAATTTCTGATAAACCGCAAATAAAGTCATGTAATCGCCTTTTTCTTCCAATTGAAGCACAACATCCGAATGGAGTTTATCTCGAACGTAGTGGGCTTGAGCAGAATGCAAAGCATCCAAAAGCTCCGTTTGCCCTGGAAAAGCCAAAAGTCCTCGGCGAGCCACAACCATAGCCGCATCCCAATTCTTGGCAGAACGGGCAGCTTCCAACTCCTGAATGACTTGAATGAGATTTGAATCCATCCAATCATTCTAGCAGATTTACGCCAATTCTTCCAGCTGAGTCTCAAGTTTTCTGATTTTCTGAACCACCTCATCCAATTTTTCGTGCTCTTTGCGCACAACAGCCTCCGGCGCATGTTGAGCAAATGATTTGTTCGAAAGCTTCTTTTCCAGATTCAACATGTAAGATTTAAGTTGTTCAATTTCTTTGCTCAAACGAAGCTTCTCGGCCTCCATGTCCACCAAATCTTCCAAGGGCAAATGAATCTCAATGTCTCCGACAAAACCAACCAAAGATTTGTCCGATTTTTCTCCATCCTCAAACACTTCCAGGTTTGCTAGATTCGCCAATCGGCAAATGATCTCCGCCTTGTCACGAATCAAAGAAAGATGCCCATGAGCCAAAACAATGGCATGAATCTTCTTTGCTGCAGGAACCTTGGACTCAGACCTCAAAGATCGAATCGTCTTCACCACCTCCATCACTCGCATCATTTCTTCACTTGCCGAACGAAAATTCCACTCAGGATTGGGCTTGGGCCACTCGGCCGTCATGAGCAAATCCGTTTCTCCCATTTCTTTCCACAAGGCCTCGGTCACAAAGGGCATGAACGGATGCATCAGTTTGAGAGAAGTTTTGAGAACGTGAGAAAGCACCGCCTCATTTTTACGCACCTTGCTGATCTCCACGTACCAATCACAAAATTCACCCCAGAAAAAATCATAAATGGCGAGACCCGCCTCTGAGAACTGATAAAGTTCCATTTTAGCCGTGACCTCTTGAATGATTTCGTTCAAACGAGTCAAAATCCATTGATCGCTGCGCGCTAAAGTAGAAAGATCGACACGAGATTCGGACAGATTTTCCAAATTCATGATCACAAAACGAGTTCCATTCCAAACCTTATTCACAAAGTTTCGATAACCAGCGATTTTTTCTTCATAAAGACGCATGTCATTGCCAGGAGTGGATCCAATCAACAAACTCAAACGAACGGCATCCGTTCCATATTTTTCAATCATGTCGAGCGGATCAATGCAGGTTTCCGGATTCGATTTACTCATTTTCTTGCCGTTGACGTCACGAATCATTCCGTGCAAATACACATCTTTAAAAGGAATGGACTGTTCTTCTGAAAAACCTGTTTTCCGCAAAGCATAAGTACTCATCAGGATCATGCGAGCCACCCAGAAAAAAAGTATGTCGTAGCCGGTTTCTAAAACACTGCTTGGAGCAAAACGCAATAAATCTGGCGTTTTTTCAGGCCACCCCAAAGTAGAAAAAGTCCACAGCCCTGAACTAAACCAAGTGTCCAAAGTATCTTCATCTTGAACCCAGCCCTCGCCAGGGCTTTCAAACGCAACTTTAACTTCTGAAGCCTTGTACCAAACCGGAATCCTATGCCCCCACCAGATCTGACGGGAAATGCACCAATCCCTCAAATTATCGATCCAATGGAAATAAGTTTTCTCAAAACGCTCCGGCACAATGCGAATCATCTGGCTGCGCACCGTGTCTTGCATCACTTCTTTTAAGCTGAGGAGCTCCCCTTTCCACTGAACAGCTTTTTTGTTCACATCGACAAACCACTGCTTCATGATTTGAGGTTCCACCTGACCTTTTCCGCGGTAATTCACAGAAATGTTGTGAACGTAGTCCTCCTTCACTGAAACCAACAAACCTTTTTCACGCAATTTCTCAACAATCAAAGGCCTCGCCTCTTTAATGGGCATTCCAGAAAATTCACCCGCGACCTCCAGCAGAGTCCCATCCAAAGCAATGACCTGCTCCTTGTCCAAACCGTGACGCTGCGCAATTTCAAAATCGGTCGCATCGTGCCAAGGCGTTATCGTCATGACCCCCGTGCCAAACTCTGGATCCACCGCCGCATCTTTGATCACGGTGGCCGTGACAGCCCCATTGATCCATTCCGCTTCAAAAGTGTCGCCGTGCTTGTACTGAGAGTAACGTTCGTCATCTGGGTGCATCACCACGTATTTGTCTCCAAATTTGGTCTCTGGCCTAGAAGTTCCAATTTCAAAAGGACCGTATTTAAAAGTGTAAAAAAACGCTTTTTCTTCAAGGTATTCCAACTCATCGTCGGCCACAGTGGTTTGCATTTTAGCATCCCAATTCACAATGCGATCTCCTCTATAAATCAAGCCATCCTCAAACATCATCTTAAAGAGCGTATTCACAGCAAAATTCATGTCCTCACTAAAAGTGTAACGTTCACGGCTCCAATCACAACTGGTCCCCATTTTCCGAACCTGATTCCGAATGGTGCCCCTGCTCTCTTCCACAAAAAGCCGTATCTGTTCCAACAGCCCTTCCCGCCCAAAATGATCTCGAGGCCGTGCGATGCCTTCCTTTTGAAACTTGCGTTCCACCATGCTTTGCGTGGCAATGGCCGCATGATCTGTTCCAGGAAGATAAAGTGCCGCAAATCCTTGCATGCGCTTCGTCCGAATCAAAGTGTCTTCAATGGCCAACATCGTGGCGTGCCCCAGATGCAAGGTTCCCGTGGCATTTGGCGGCGGCATAAAAATCACGTAAGGCTTTTTGCTCAAATCTTCTGATGGAGAAAAAGCGCCAGAATCCTCCCAACGTCGGTAAAGTTCAGCTTCGTAATCTTTGGAATTGTAAGAAGAGGGTAGGGCAGTCATGAACAAATTCAATGAAATTGGACCAAAGTTTAGCTCAAGGCGCCCATTTGGGCAATCGAGCTTGCTGACCCAAGTCAATCCACTCACCAGTTTCAATCTCATACAGCCAAATCCCTCCATCTCCAGGAGCATCGTACTGATCTCTTTGCATGGCTAAAGTTTGCCCATCCCAAGACAGAGAAAGGTCTTGTTCCAAAAAATCATCTTCTTGAGAAAGAGCTTCCAATGTTTCGCCATCGTAACGGTACAAACGAGTGTCCCCCGCGCCTTCTGGACGAATGAGCAAATAATACAGCTTAAGCTCAGGCGAAAAAATCACATTTTGAATCTCCCCAATGTTTTGCAATAAATTCTCTTTCCGACCATCCGAGTGCAGCACCACCAGCTCGTTCGTTGTGGCATAGGGCGCCCCGCCAGCCCACTGAGTGAACAAAGCCAAAGCTCCATCTCGGCTAAAACCGTAGCTATTGAAATACTCCCCAATCAATTGAGGATCTCCATCTGAGGCATTCAAAGGAACCATAGTGAAACGATTCATGTCCAACAACAAAAGCCAAGAAGAATCTGGAGCAAACTGCAAAACATCTCCAACGGCTTCTTTTTGCCAAAATTGAGTCCATCCACGCCAAGCCGAATGAATGTAAAGCCCTCGGCCATTGGGGGAACCCTCCATGTCCAAACTCAAACGATCCAAGACAATGTTTTCTCCATCTGGAGAAACGGCAAAATTAAAATTCACCTGATGCTCAGTTCCAGCCAGCAACTCAGCTTTTTTGGATTTCAAATCCAAGCGGTAAAGATTAGGAACCACATTCATTTCACCCTCCAAAAGCAACTGCTCCACGGGGGTTGCCAGCATCACCACCTCTTCTTTTTTTGGATTGAACTCATAGTCCACCACGGCAAGATCGGCCGGGCTAAGAACATTTTTTTCACCCGTCTGAGTGTTCAATTCCACAAGCAAACGCTGATCCTCTCGAGAAGAATCGATGTAAAAAAGCCGCTTGGAGCTCGTTTCAAAATGAGACAAATAATGCGCCAAAGGAATTTCAAGTTCATAAGATTGACCGTGCTGCAAAGGCTCCTCCAGAGTCACAATCCATTTCCGACCCAACCAACTGGACCTCCACTTAATCTGCGGTGAAAAAACCAAAGACTCCTCCACCGCCTGCCTGTCTGGCACTTCGTTGAAAACAAAACTCATCTGTTGATTCATGGGCGAAACCTCAATTTCCTCCCAAGAAAAATCTCTCACCTTCAGGGAATCCGAATGACCAAAGACACTCACCATCAAAAAAGCACAGGCCAGGCCGCCAGCAAGAATCCAAAGCCGAAATTCAAAAGAAAATTTATTGATAAGTGTAGGGGTCATCAGGAGTAGGGATGGGTTTTGCCTCAATCAATTCTACAACAGAACGCTCTTCTCCATCCAATTCCAAAACATTCATCTGGCCTTTCAATTCCCACCAAGTGCCTTCCAGGTAAGGGTCAACTCCATTGGCATGAACAATCAAACTCACAGGACGTGCGTCCGCAATGCAACAAGACAAAGTGAATCGAGTGATCAAAAAATAATCCTCAGGCAAATCCACACTGCGCTGAATAAAACCGTCCACCTTCACAGCTTGGCCAAGATAAGCGTGTGGATCTGGATCGAAATTGAACATTTGCGTCCAATCAATGATGCTACGATTTTCAGGGCTCACCCCAAAACGTGGGATTTCTACCTGCAAAATGGCAGTATCAGACGAAGAACCCCGCGCCTGAGCTGACCTTTCAGACAAAGGGCGAGGCGGCACAAAAAAGATGATCAGAGAGAAAAACAAAAGCCCAACAATGGCAAGCCTAGAAACCTTTCCATTGTGACTGGACTTCCAACTCAACACTCCCAGCAGAATCAAAATAAGTCCACTCATCACCACAAAAGGATCATAAAATGGCAAAATGAAAAACTTCAAACGATCTGAAAAATGCAAGAAAAGCAATCCCGCTCCAAAAAAAACGAGTGCCACCGATCCAAGCTTAAATGAAGAAAAAAATCTCATAACTCAGGGCAAATTTAAAAAAGGAATCATGTGGAAATTGATGAGCAAACCGATCAATCCAACCACCGTCACCAAGAGAACACTTAGCAAAACAATGAAACGTGTTTTAAACAAAGTCCTCAACATCAAAATGCTCTTCACGTCCAACATCGGCCCCAGAATCAAGAAAGCCAACAAAGCCCCGCTGCTGAAGGTGCTCGTGTAATTGAGCGCAACAAAAGCATCCACATTAGAACAAATGGAAACCAAAATTGCCAGAATCATCATCGCCACAACGGACAAAACTTCACCAGAACCAAGACCCAAAAGCACCGAACGCGGAATGAGCACCTGCAAAAAAGAAGCCACGGCGGCCCCCAAAATCAGCCAACCCATCATTTCAAAAAACTCGGAAACCATGGAAGAAGCCAAAGAAGGACTCGCGCAACAAGCCTCTCCATGCGGTTCAATGTTGGGCTGGACCCAATCCTGAATGCGGGCATTTCGACTGAACAAAAGCCCGAAGCCCAGAGCAATAAAAAGAGAAACCACAATGCGAACCCAAACCATCTCAGGCTGGCCCTTAAAAGCAGCGGCCGTCGCCAAAATCACAATGGGGTTGAACGTGGGAGCCGCCAGCAAAAAAGTAATCGCCGCATGAAC
>CAYGAB010000030.1:0-3463 GCA_964347725.1 uncultured Candidatus Peribacteria bacterium
GGTCAGGTTTGTCACTTCCGTAGCGGCTCATGGCTTCTTTCCAGGTGAGTCGAGGGAAGGGGTCAAACATCAATTCTTTGTGGGGCACCAAGGTTTTGAAGAGCTTTTTGAGGGCGATCTCATTCACGTTCATCACGTCTTCTTCGTTCACAAAAGACATTTCCATGTCCAGTTGGGTGAATTCCGGCTGTCGATCTCCACGGGAATCTTCGTCACGGAAACATCGTGCAATCTGAAAATACTTGTCGATTCCGCCCACCATCAACAATTGTTTGAGCTGTTGAGGCGACTGAGGCAAAACGTAAAAAGTTCCAGGATAAAGCCGAGCCGGCACAATGAATTCCCGAGAACCTTCTGGCGTTCCTTTCATCAGCATGGGCGTTTCCACTTCAATGAATCCCATCTCGTCCATCAAGTCGCGCACCATTTTGATGAACTTGTGTCGGAAGATGATGTTTTTCTTCATGCGGTCTCGGCGCAAGTCCAGGTAACGGTACTTGAGACGGATTTCTTCATTGGGTTCTTTGGGGTCGTTGATCTCAAAAGGAGGGGTCTGCGCTCGGTTGAGAATTTTGACCTCCGTCACCATAATTTCAATTCCGCCTGTTTCGAGGCCTGTGTTTTCTTGTCCGGCCGGACGAACTCGAACCGTGCCCTCCACTTGCACCACGTATTCGCTGCGCATTTCTTCTGCCACTTGATGAGCCGCTTGATTCACAGAAGGGTCGATCACCAATTGCGTGATGCCGTATCTATCTCTTAAATCAATAAAAATCAAATCGCCGTGATCTCGGCGCCGATGCACCCAACCACTGAGTTGAACGTGCTGGCCTTCGTGATCTGGGCGGAGTTCCCCGCAAGTGTGAGTTCTGTACATAGAGGTTTAGAATGGATTGTGCTGCCATTCTAGCTCTTTGGGCTCAGTTTTGCAAAAGAAGGCTACTTTTTAGAGGTTTTTCCTTTCATTGCTTCTGATGCTGATACGAATCGATATAAAGGCATTTCTTTTTCATCATCGCAAGTATGTTTCACTACCAACCCCTGTGGACGCGACACTCCTTCAGGCCAATTTTTATCATCGTCAAGTGCCGCAGCGATGCTATGAATAGTATCAGGTGCAAAACCCACAGCACTTGCTGATGAATAAACAGTGCCGTAGCCATCTAAAACGCTTAGGGTATGTGCCCCAGGGTCTGCCGAACCGCACTGAAGTTGAGATGGTAAGGTCCAAGTTCTCTTAGAGTTAGACTCAGCTGAGTTTGCTAAGCTTATGGCTTTCGATATAGAACCTACTGCTCCTACCTGTTCATGCAAATCATTTATTTTTTGCTTTTGGTAGTAGATCCACGCACCTTCTACTAATGTAGCCAGTGCTAACACCCCAATGATCCAGCCTCTTTCGGCAGCTCTCGCCTCTGATTCACTCAATTGAGATTTAGTGAAGCTAGCGCTACGCGCCGTCCTAAATACAGTATCCATTATTTCCTTAGCTGCATCAGAATTCAGATCCACACCAAGAGATGATAATTTCTTGCGCGCTTCCTCAGCTGCCGCAGCACCATCCTCTTCCGCGTACCTTACATCTCCAACGGTCATCTGACGTTCAAACATTTTATTATGGGTTAGGCTAGGTGGTGTATTGTGTTGATTTTTATTTCGACCCTTTTGGCATTTGAGCCTGTATGAAAGCACGCTGTGCCTCACAGGCTTGTGTGAATTTGCCGAGTTCTTTGGTGAAAATGGACTGTGCGGCGTTCAATACGTCCAGATGATAGGTTTCTGGGGCGTAGCCTCCTTTGAGGAGTTCGTCTTTTGGTACATCCACCAATAGGCCACGCTTGCTGCGATATTCCTTGTCTGTATCTGGAGAGTAGGGTGCCATCCCACGGTTGTCGCGATAATCACGTGCATCGTAACCAGCAATGACGGATCGATGATGTAGTGGGGAGTCGGCTGTAGCACCTCGAGCTAAGACGCTAAGGTATGAGCCGTAGGCATATAAAGTTCCATTAGGTTGGGCTAGAAAAGTATTGCCCACCAAGAGCATGTTGTCGCCTTTCAGGTCATCTGAGAGCAGGCGATCTAAAAGGACGGGAACCATGCCTGGGTCCGTCAATCTGTAGCCATCAACGCTAGTGGTATCTGAAGTATCAGCGACTGATATTTCATTACCCGTGCTTGGATCTGTCAGGGCAAAATAGCCATAGGTGCCACTGGAATCTGTGCTATAAGGTATCTCGTTTCCGTTGATCTCGTCATTTCGAGTTTGTTCTGCAAATGCGACTCTGTCAGCTTTTAAGGCTGCTGCGCACGTTTGTGCTGTTTCCAACAATGTGCTTTGCGCTGGGCCATCTGCATTTGCGACATTGGATACCAATAAGCCTAGGGCCAGGGTTGGGAGTGAAAGATTTTCCATGGTGTTGTTGGTAAGGTTAGTGTCGGCTCAACTTGCAAATTCATTTATTTTGATTCGCCTGAGGTTTGAGCCTGAATGAGGACACGGTCTTCCTCACAAGCTTTGGTGAAATCGGAGAGGAGTTCTGCAGCAAGTGTTTGTGCCGCCACAAGTGCAGGAAGATTGTAAGTCGCTGGATAAGCGCCGTTAAGGAGCTTATTAGCTTCTGGCATCGTGACGGCCATTGTGCCGTATGCAAGATAATAACCGTTGCCTGGAGCAGCAGAATAAGTTTTATCTTCACGTGCATCATGGGCACTAATATTGGTTTGGCCAGAAAAACTCCCGTTTTCATCGTAGGTGATCTGGATGGAGCTGTATGCACGTACAGTCCCTTCTCTATCGAATAAAAATTGATACGTATCGTGCGCAGGTATTTTAGGTAAAATATCGATCATCCAAAGTTTGGGATCTAGAACTGCTGGTCTCTTTTGAACTTTTAGCTCAGTGGCGTCCTTTGTGGGTTGATTGAGGTAAAAATGATTGTCATCAGTCACAACTGAAGTAGTGTGCGGCTCATCTGTTGTCCGTTTTAATGATCCGTCTACTGGTCTGATCATGATGAAATCTTCAGACATAACTATGTCAAGCCTGCTAAAAGAAGGCATCTCAATGCCGTCCTCTTTATATTGATTTCTAAGCTCTGCTCTGTCAGCTTTTAAAGCTGCTGCGCAGCTTACTGCGTCTTGTAACAATTGCCGTGGCTCTGAGATATCTGCGGCATTTGCGATATCGGAGGTCAATAAGCCTAGAGCAAGGATTGGACCAGAAGAGAGTTTCATGAATGTAGGGGTTGGAATTTACGCCTACTTTACATCAAAAACCAATCTTGTCAACTAAAAACTTACCTTAAGACCCTTCTGCACCTCCGGATGGTGGAGATCCACGGGGAAAGGGACTTTGATGCGTTTGACGTGGCCTTCGGCAGGGAGGAGGAGTTCAACGGGGATTTTGCCGGGATGGGCTTCAAATAAGGTTTTGAGTTCTTGAAGTCTGGGCAGACCGGTT
>CAYGAB010000030.1:3473-9025 GCA_964347725.1 uncultured Candidatus Peribacteria bacterium
CGGTCGGCTCTACCACCTCCACGGTGGCTTCGGGGATTTCTACTTCAAGTTCCGTTTCCATCTCCATGCTCTCGGTCATTTCTGGGATTTCTGCTTTCGCCACTTTTTTCTCGGCAAAAGCCAAGGGGGCCACGTTGATGAGGCGTTCGTTTGGGTCGAATTTTTCTTGTTGTTTGGCGGATTTCAGCATGGTTTCCAAAGAAAGGGGAATCACTTTGTTCACAATGAAATTTGGATCATCCCGTTTGCTGTCGAGTTTGCCTTCGAGGCTGACGATTTTGTCTTCGCCCACCAATTCAGAATAGGAATCGTAGGTTCTTGGGAAAAGCACGAATTCTAATTTGGCGGTGGGGTCGTCGATCTCACCAAAGCACATGTACTTTCCACTTTTGGTCATGACCTTGCGGTATTTGGTGATGAGCCCGCTGATTTTCACGGTTTTGTCCACGTCTTTTTGGCTTAGGGAAGCAATCAATCGGCCTTTTCCTTGGAGGTAGGGGCGCAAACCTTGCAGAGGGTGGCCACTGATGTAGAGTCCCATGCTGAGTTTTTCCCAGGTGAGGCGCTGGCTTTGTTCGGCGGGAGGGCTTGGGTTGAGGTGCAAGGGCGGCAAACTGGATTCTTGCATCATGCCGAAGATGTCGGTTTGAGAGTCGTTGGTGGCGGATTGCAAGTTTTTTGCGTAGCTGCTGATTTCTTGGTAGTTGGCGGCGATCTGGGCTCGTTCTCCTAGAGAATCGAGGGATCCGGACAAGGCCATGGACTCAATGAATTTTTTATTCAAAACTTTGATGGGCACTCGTTTGGCCAAATCTTCCAGGTTTTCAAAAGGGCCGTCTTTGTCTCGAACGGCGAGCAATTCTCGAACCGGGCCTTCTCCCACTCCTTTCACGGCAGTGAGTCCAAATCGAATGGTTTTATCGTCCACGACGGTGAAGTGAGCCCGGGATTCGTTGATGTCGGGAGGCAAAACTTCAATTCCCATGTTCCGGCATTCCTGAATCTCGATCACGACACGTTCCGTGTTGTCGGCATCGGCCGTGAGCAAAGCCGCCATGAATTCCGCAGGAAAGTGCGCTTTGAGGTAAGCGGTTTGGTAGGCGATCAAGGCGTAGCAGGCCGCGTGGGACTTGTTGAATCCGTAGCCGGCAAAGGGCTCAATGACTTCGTCAAAGATTTTTTCGGCCAATTTTCTGTCTTGTCCCAAGGCCACGGCCCCTTCCATGAATTTTTCTCTTTGAGCGGCCAATTCGTAGGCGATTTTCTTTCCGATGGCTCGGCGCAGAAGATCGGCTTCTCCTAAAGTGAACCCGGCGAATCGTTTGGCGATTTCAAGAATTTGTTCCTGATAAATGGCAATTCCGTAGGTTTCTTTGAGCACGTCTTCTAGGGAGGGATGCAAGTATTCCACTTGGCGAGTGCCTTGTTTGCCTCCAATGTAGATGGAAATGAATTGCATGGGGCCGGGTCGGTAGAGAGAGACCATGGCAATGATGTCTCCAAATTCGGTGGGCTTGAGGTCTTTGAGGTAGCGTTTCATTCCCGCCGATTCCAGCTGAAAGACGCCCGTGGTTTCTCCTCTTTGCAGGAGTTCGTAGGTTTTTGAGTCTTCCATTGGTAGCTCGTTCATGTTGATTTTAACTTCTGGTTTGGTTCGGGCCAAAATTCCCAAAGTGGTTTCCATCATGCTCAAGTTGCGGAGGCCCAAAAAGTCCATTTTGAGGAGGCCCAGATTTTCACAAGGCTTCATGGAATATTGCGTGATGATGCCTTCCTTGTCTCCCGAGGCGTTTTGCAAAGCGGTGTGTTCCACCAGAGGATCTCTAGAGATGATGACGGCACAGGCGTGGGTTCCCACTTGGCGAATGGTTCCTTCGAGTTTGGCTGCGGTGTCCAAAACTTCTTTGGCTCGAGGGTCGTTTTGGTAGAGTTTGGAGAGTTCGGGGTCTTCTTCTATGGATTCTGTCAGCGGAGCGTACTTTCCTAAAATGGCATCTGGCACGGATTTGGCGATGGCGTCCACTTCAGCGTAGCTGTAGCCAAAAGCTCGGCCCGTGTCTCGAATGGCGGCTTTGGGAGCGAGGGTTCCAAAGGTGATGATTTGAGCCACCCGATCTGCACCGTATTTTTCTGAAACGTAGGCCAAAACCTCATCGCGCCGAGTGTCCGCAAAGTCAATGTCTATGTCCGGCATGCTGATGCGCTCTGGATTCAGGAATCGCTCAAAAAGCAATCCGTACTTGAGAGGGTCTAGCTCCGTGATCCCTAAAACGTAGGCAATGATGGAGCCGGCGGCACTTCCACGGCCTGGGCCAACCACAATTCCCTGTTCTTTGGCGTAACGAATGAAGTCGTGCACAATCAAAAAATAGGTTTCAAATCCCATGGTCCCCAAGACTTCCAGTTCGTAGCTCAGGCGATCTTTGGCTTCTTGAGAAGGCTTTTTTCCATAACGTTCAATCAAGCCTTTTTCACACAAATGCTTCAGGTATTCGGCGGAAGATTCTTTGCCCGTGTCAAAGTGGGGCATTTTGTTGTCGCCAAAAACAAGATCCACCTGGCACATGTCGGCAATTTTCTGAGTGTTTTCTACGGCTTCTGGACAAAAGGCAAAGGCCTCCGTCATGTCTTCTGCGCTTCTCAGGGAATAATCTCCCACGTATTTGATTCGGTGGTCGTCGTGCACGGTTTTTTGAGTTTGAACGCAGATCAAAACGTCGTGCGCTTCGGCGTCTTGAGGTTTGGCGTAATGACAGTCGTTGGCGGCGACTAGGGGTGCTCCTGTTTTTTCTGACAGTTCTATTAGTTTTTTGTTCACAATGCTCCAGTTGGCAATTTCAGGATGGTGCTGGAGTTCCAAAAAGAAATGCTCTGAGCCAAAAATCTTTTGATAACGGCGAATTAAAGTTTCGGCTTCTTCCATTTCGTTGTTCAAAATCGCTTTTGGAATGGCTCCTGAAAGGCCGGCGGAAAGTCCAATGAGTCCCTCGGCGTGCTTTTCTAGAATTTCGTCGTCGATTCTAGGTTTGTAGTAAAATCCGTCCAAAGCACCAATGCTGGCTAGCTTCAAAAGATTCTGATAGCCTTGATTGTTTTTTGCCAGCAAAACAAGGCTGGAAAAGCGATTTTCTGGAGTTTTAATGTGCCTTCCAAGAGGGGCAATGTAGGCTTCCATTCCCAGGATAGGCTTGATTCCTGAGGCCACTGCTTTTTCGTAAAATTCAATGAGGCCGTAGAGCACTCCATTGTCTGTGATTGCCACGGCTTTCATCCCCATGGACTTGGCCATTTCTATGTATTCTTTGGGTTTCGCTAAAGCACTCAGGATGCTGTAGTGGGTGTGGTTGTGAAGATGGACAAAGCTCATGTTTTCTCGGAAATCTACAAAGCGCCCTTCAAGGTGTTTTCCAGCCAAATGTTGATGGCTTGAGCCACATCACTAAAAAAACCAGTCAAGTCCAATAGTTGAGAGGTAGAGTACCCCACAATGGCCAAAACAACGGCCGTTCCTAAGGTGAATCCAACTCCATGAAAGGTTCCTGCAATGAAATTTCTCCACATCATGGGCCAGGGGTGAACCATGGTTTGGGCGTATTTCAGAAGAGCTTTGTCATCTGAAAGTTCGAAAATGATTTTTTTTTGCGATTTTTCTGGCGTGGATTTTTTCATGAAGATTGATCTTTTTTGATACGCTCGCCATGGGCGAGGACGCCATTGGCGAGGATGGTGCTCGGGGAGAGACTCGAACTCACACACCGTTAGGTACTGGTTCCTAAGACCAGCGCGTCTACCATTCCGCCACCCGAGCAGTGAATTCATTTAAGCAAGTAAATCTAAATTCAGCAAGTGCTTGACTTCTTTGTGTCTTGTGCTAACGTATTTATCTAAATTCTATTGACCTTTTGGATGGGTAACCATATCTTAGGTTAGAATATTAAGGTTTGACTTTAACTCGTAACATCGCATGACAACTTCCTTGGGATCTGGGGCTAGCCCCCTGTTGCAACTGAATCTTGGAGAAATCATAGACGACATTTTTATGGTTTTGACAGATAAAGAAAGAGAGGTGGTGGTCAAACGTTTTTCTCTTGATAACAAAGAGAGACAAACCTTGGAATGCATTGGCAAGAAGTTCAATGTTACGAGAGAAAGGGTTCGTCAGATTGAAAAAATTGCGCTTGGAAAGCTAAAAAGAACGGTGAACAGCACCAAGTTGAGTTACATTCATGAATTGGCAGAGGCGGTTTTGAAGGAAAACGGGGGAGTCATGTTGGAAGAAAACATGGTGGATGCGATTTTGCAGGCCATTGAAAAAACCGTGGATGTGGATGGGCACATTGTCCGTTTGGCCTTGACCATTGCTCCAGCTTTGAATTCCTTTGAAAAAAACAACACTTACCGTCTTTTCTGGTACGTAGAAGGCATGGTGAGCATGGGCATGATTCAGGAGTCCTTGAAACTTGCTTTTGCTGAGTTGAAGGCTTCCAAAGAAGTTTTGTCTCTCGAAGTTTTGAGCCAAGCCATGATGAAAGCCAAACAGCTTCAGAATAAAGATATTCCAAAAGAGTTTTATGAATCGGTGCTTGCCGTGGACGAACGGATCAAAAAAGTGGAGGAAGGTTACGGTTTGATCACTTGGAGGCACATCAATCCAAAAAGCATTCGAGATAAAGCTCTCATTGTTTTGCGCCGTGAGGAACATCCTTTGCATTTCGTGGACATTGCTAGCCGGATTGAAGGCAGTCATTTTGATCAAAAGAAAGTGACGGTTCAAGCTGTGCACAATGAGTTGATCCGCTACCCTCAGTTTGTTTTGGTTGGCCGTGGCTTGTACGCTCTCAAAGAATGGGGCTATCAAGATGGAACGGTGACTGACATCATTGAAGACATTCTTTCTAAAAAATCACCTCTTTCTAAGCAAGAAATCATTAAAAGGGTTTTGAAGCAGAGGCAGGTTAAGAAAGGGACCATTTCTCTCAATCTGCAAAAGAATCCACAATTTGCTCGTGTGGGTCGTGCGGTTTACGCTTTGGATCTTTCCAAGAAGTTGGCATGAGTGAGAAAAATGTTTTTCAAAAAATCTTAGATGGTGAATTGGAAAGCACTTTGATTTTTGAGGATGAGCACTGCATCGTCATCAAGGACTTGTATCCAAAAGCGCCTTTGCATTTGCTGATTATCCCAAGAAAATCCATCCGAACTTTTGCTGATTTGGATTCCACTGAAGACGCGGCTTTGCTCACTCACATGATGTTTTTAGCCCAGCGTTTGGCCGATGAAAATGCATGCGCGGGCTATCGTCTCCAATTCAATGTTGGCGAAAAAGGAGGTCAGGTCGTTTTTCACCTGCACTTGCATTTGATGGGCTGGTTTTAGGCTTTTTTTAGGCGAAATTGTGAACCAGCTTGAGCCAGATTGCTTTTAGGGATTCAAAGCTAGCGGTGGCGGCTTCTTCGATTTTTTTAACCACGGCTCTCAAATCGAGAAAAGCTTTGCTGAGCCGGTGGTAATTGCCTTTTTTTTTGAATTTTCTTGTGTCTTTGGTCAGGTTT
>CAYGAB010000031.1:0-8972 GCA_964347725.1 uncultured Candidatus Peribacteria bacterium
ATACTAAGAACATTTTTGCATTGAGCTGCCTCCATTGAGGGTTGTGCATTTTCCCATCAAAAACAGGCATCATATCTTTTCTGGCATATGTTCGTACAAAAAAAATGTCGAATTGGTCTATAATTTCTCCAAAAGTTCTTCTAACACGTCCTTCACTTACTGCCTCAGATGCTTCTTCCATATTTTTTTGATCAAGAATAAGGTTTTTCAGCTTATCCTTAAGCCGAAATATGTCAAGCTTGTTAAGCTTCAGTAAACCCAAACGCCTGGGTGAAGCTACTCCTCATTCTCCTCAGCGTCTCTTTCCCGACACAACCCAACTCGCCCAATATAAGGTCTTTGCTGAGAGTGGCGATTTTATCAAAACGAAAACTCGAATCTACCTTCAGCCCAGTTCCCTCAAAGCCTTTGTCACTACTTTTAAGTGTGAAAACTGCACCATTCTCCTTGCTGGAGACTTGAGAAGTTATGAACGAAAGCATTAAATCTGCCGAATCGGCACTGGTTCTAGAAACAATTAAAGCTGGCCGAACCTTAGCAGAAGTTAGATCAGTAAAAGGAAAAGGTACCAAAACAATTGTCCCAAACTCAAACATATCTCTTTTTTAAATCTTGTGAGGAATACAGGTCTGGCTCATCTTCCAGAAAATTAAAACTCGGCGAAGTTGCATTGATTTCACTAATTGGCAAAGTTTCTACCCGTTCTGGTTTAGGCACCACCCAAACTTCCTCTTCATCACGTCTGCCAATAGAAATGATGATTTTCCCATACTTCACCTGGTTCACAATTTGACTCAGTTTCTTTCGGGCTTCAGTAGTGCTGTAGTGGTTCATGCGTACAATATTAACATTTTGTACAAAATATTACAAGCGACAAACTTTAGGCGCTCAAACCCCCATCTTCTTCAGCCATTTGCCGGTGTAGGAGACTTCGGCGAGTTTGGCGACGTCTTCGGGAGTGCCTTCGGCCACCACAAGTCCGCCGGCATTTCCGCCGTCTGGGCCCATGTCAATGATGTGGTCGGCGCATTTGATGAGGTCGAGGTTGTGTTCGATGACTAAAATTGTGTTGCCGGCCTCCACCAACTGCTGCAAGACTTCCACCAATTTGCGCACGTCGTCAAAGTGGAGTCCCGTGGTGGGTTCGTCCAAAATGTAGAGGGTTTTGCCCGTGGAACGTTTGGAAAGTTCGGTGGCCAGCTTGATCCTCTGAGCCTCCCCTCCTGAAAGCGTGGTGGCCGATTGCCCAATGTGAATGTAGCCAAGCCCCACACTGGACAAGGTTTCGAGTTTGGTTTTGATGCTTGGAATCGCATCGAAAAATTCCAACGCTTCGTCCACGGTCATGGCCAGAACTTCGGCAATGTTTTTTCCCCGATAAGTGATTTCCAAAGCTTCACGATTGTAACGATTCCCCTTGCAGACTTCACACGGCACATAAACGTCCGGCAAAAAGTGCATCTCTATTTTTTTCACTCCGTCGCCTTGGCAGGCTTCGCAACGTCCGCCTTTCACATTGAAGGAAAAACGACCCGGCTTGTAGCCACGCAAACGAGCCTCGGCGGTTTGGGCAAACATGTCTCGAATGTCCGTGAAAACGCCGGTGTAAGTCGCTGGATTGGAACGAGGTGTTCGGCCAATCGGCGACTGATCTATGTTGATCAATTTGTCCAAATGTTCAATTCCACGAATGTCTCTGTGAGCGCCCGCCAATTTTTTGTTGCGATTGATGACGGAAGAAACCGCTTTCACCAAAATGTCATTGATGAGCGTGGATTTTCCAGACCCGGACACTCCGCTCACACAAATGAAAGTTCCTAGGGGAAATTTCACGTCCACGTCTCTCAAATTGTGTTCGTTGGCGCCTAGAATTTCTAGGAATTTACCGTTTCCTTTTCGGCGTTTTTTTGGCATGGGGATTTCTTTTTTCCCGGAAAGGTACTGACCCGTGACGGATTTAGGGTCGTCCATGATTTGCTGAGGAGTTCCCGCGGCAATGACTTGTCCACCGTGTTTCCCAGCTCCTGGCCCAATGTCCAAAACCCAATCAGCAGCCAACATGGTGTCCACGTCGTGTTCCACCACAATCACCGTGTTTCCAATGTCACGCAAAGTGAGCATGGTTTGGATGAGTTTTTCGTTGTCGTTTTGATGCAAGCCAATGGAAGGTTCGTCCAAAACGTAGAGCACGCCCACCAGTTGAGATCCAATCTGCGTGGCAAGTCTAATGCGCTGAGCTTCCCCACCGGACAAGGTGTTGGCGGATCGGTCCAAAGTCAAATAGGCCACTCCCACGTGTTCCAAAAATTTCAAACGAGAGTCGACTTCACGCAAGACGGGCAAGGCGATTTTTTCTTCATTCGGACTGAGCTTGAGTTCCTTGAAAAATACGTGGGCTTCGTCAATGGACATGCGAGTCACATCGGCAATGGATTTTTCCGCGATGGTCACGGCCAAAACTTCGGGCTTGAGGCGTTTGCCCTCACAAGCGGGGCAAGGCAAAATCCGCATGAATTGTTCGATTTTTTTGCGAATGTAGTCGGAATCGGTTTCCAAATAACGGCGTTCCAAATTCGGAATCACGCCTTCGTACTTGGTTTTGAATTCGGCTTTGCTGCTTCCGTCTCCCGAGGCCATGCGAACGGCGTAGGGTTCTGTTCCCGTTCCGTAGAGCACTTTTTTGATCTGTTCTTCTGTGAGTTTAGAAACGGGCAAGTCCATTGAAAACGCGTGTTTTTTGCACACTTCGGTCAAAATATTGTTGTACCAACTCATGTAAGAACTGGTGACGGACCAAGGCAAAATGGCTCCTTCCGCCAAACTGAGTCGGCGGTTTGGCATCACCAAATCTGGGTCGATTTCTAGGCGAGTTCCCAAGCCGTGACAAGTTTCACAAGCTCCGTGAGGACTGTTGAAAGAAAAATTCCTCGGTTCGATTTCTGACATGCAGACTTCAGGATGATCTTCACAGGCAAAGTTTTCTGAAAATTTCTGAATTTGTCCGCTTTCGTTGTCCAAGACCATCATCACCCCCTCGCCATGCTGAATGGCCAACTCCACAGAATCCGCTAGTCGCGTTCTTTCTGGATTGGGCTGCTCGATTTTTTGTCCTGTAGAAAGTTCGGTGAAAAGAGGTTTGAAATCTTTGACGACCAAGCGATCCACCACAATTTCAATGGTGTGCGATTTTGTTTTTTCGAGTTCAGGAACTTCCGTGAGAGCCATGACATCGCCATCCACACGAACACGCACAAATCCTTCTTTTTTGATGCGTTCCAAAACTTGAGTGTGCTCACCTTTTTTGGACTTCACCACGGGTGCCAAAAGCAAAATACGCCGCCCTTCTTCCATCGCAGAAATGTGGTCCACAATTTGAGAAGCCGACTGACGCATGATGGGTTTTGCGCATTTGAAACAATGAGGAATTCCCATGCGAGCAAAAAGCAAACGCAAGTGATCGTAAATTTCTGTGACCGTTCCCACCGTGGACCGCGGATTTCTTGGAGCTGTTTTTTGATCGATGGAAATGGCAGGAGACAAACCTTCAATGGACTCCACGTCTGGCTTTTCCATCACTCCCAAAAATTGCCGTGCGTAGGTGGACAAAGATTCCACGTAACGCCGTTGGCCCTCCGCATAAATGGTGTCAAAAGCCAGAGTTGATTTTCCTGAGCCCGAAAGGCCCGTGATCACCGTTAGCTTCCCTCTTGGGATTTCAACATCAATGTTTTTTAGATTGTGCATTTTTGCACCTTTCACGACGATGTAGTCCATGGCCATAACAAAAACAGATTAGCTTCTTTAAAACTAGCCAGGGGAGTTTAGCAGAGAATTTGACTCTAGGCAATTTTATGCCTTTTTTTGCTCAAAGCGGGCGCCTCTTCCCCACGCAACAAACCGTAGGCCTTGAGATTTTCTTTTTCTTTGAAGAGACGATCCAGGTAGCTGTAACCAAAAACCAAGAAAGGAATCATGGCTGCCGTGAGCCCAATTTCCAACAAAATATTGAAAAGCGCGTGGAGCATCACCGCAAGAAACAAGCCTTCATTCACTTTCTCCACGGCGAAAACTTTCTCACTGTTGAGGTGCAAAATCTTGTGCAAAAATTTCATGACCGGATGCCGCCCTTGACGTTCTTTTTCCGCCCAAATTGGCTCAGCAAAATAAGCAACTCCGTAGTAGTAACCGTAAATTCCAGAGAATAAAATGTGCGCAAAAGTCGAAAACAACATTCTAAACACAAAAGAAATCATCAAGACTTGTGGCCCTTGAAGCTCCCAAATGTAGTAGAAGTACAAAATGTTTTCAATGAAGGCAAAACCAAGTGCCGCCATGATAGAAAATTCAATGGCGTCGTCGATGTTTCGGAAAAATCCTTCGTCCGCTTTTTTGACCACGAGGTGCTTCATGTATTCCTCGATCATCCCCACAAAAAGAAATGCAAGAATGCTGCCCGCCGGCAAATAAAGCCAGGGCGTGAACTCAAAAACGTCCGCGCTGAAAGTTCCCGTGTAGTTGAAAATATTGATCTGTGGGAGGTGATTCCAGCTCCATTTGTAGAGTAGAATCGGCGTAACGGCGACAATTCCTAAAAGAAAAGTCCAGGCCGCTCTTGGTCGATCCACCGGATCTTTTTTGTAAAAAATGTAGCCCCACATCATGGCGGGAATACAAGCGAGCAATATGGAGAGAAAGGTTTGCATGAAAAGGTCCTGGGTGAATCTAGAAATTATAACACGAAAAAGCCTGATTGACAAGAGTGCCGGACCGGTTTATGATCGGACACTGAATCATTCACCCCTGAGATATGGAAACGACACAAAGTACGATGGTACCTGCAACGCCGAGAGAAGAATCCACTGAAGTTACGCCAACAACTCTCTTGCTCTTGGCTGCATTTGCCAGCGCGGCGGCTGGGTGTGCGGACAAAGGAGATACGGCTTTTACAGATACGGCGGAAGATACGGCACCCACGGAGCTCGCGTCCTGTGGAGAAATCTACCCCGCCAAACAGGATGGAGCCGACCTCAATGTGGAAATGCTCACGAATCAAGGTGGTAAAACCGCCTTTGTTCAAGCAAAAGACAATCATGATGCTTATGACTTGTTGGAATATGGCCAAGGAGCCCCCGTTTTTGTCATGTCCGAGGACAATACTGAACAGGAACGATGCTTCAGTGAAGGTCCAACGGTCCTCACTCTGGATGGATTTGCTTTTTCCGTAGCATCGCTTCCCACTGAACACTCTGTTTTCTCCATTTATGTTGGAGTCTCTCAGGCTTGGGGTTTGAGAGATGCTTTGAGACCCTACTACACGGATGACATGTACGATGACAGCTATTCTACTTACTACGATGACGTGGTTCTTTGCCTGCCTTACAACGAAAACGGCGAAGGCGAAAGGTCAATCCTCAGTGTGACGACCGAAGTCAGTGGAGAAGCGGTGCGGCTGGACCAGCATCCTTCAGATCAAAACAACAAATGTGGATACCTACTTGCGGTGAGAAATTAGCTCTATGCGTTACTATTTGTACACTGCCACTTTACATTTAGCGTTACTATTTGTATACTAGCACTATGCAAATAGTATTTTTTAGACGAAAAATCTACCCAGAGCTCAAACGTCACATGGACAACAACCACGTGACGGTTCTCACTGGCCTAAGGAGGACAGGGAAGACCACGCTCGTGAAGCGTTTGCTGGAAGAGATCGACTCGGACAATAAGGTGTTTTTTGATTTGGAGAAAATGAGCAATCGAGAATTGTTCCTTGAAAAAAACTACGACAACATCGTCACCACTCTTGAAAGCCAAGGCTTGTCCACCAAAACCCGACTGACCATTGCCATTGATGAGATTCAACTCTTGCCGGAAATTGCGAGCGTCATCAAATACCTCAGCGACCACTACGACATCAAATTCATTCTCACCGGCTCCAGCTCCTATTATCTGAAAAATCTGTTCACGGAATCTTTGGCTGGACGGAAAAAATTATTTGAGCTCTTCCCTTTGGACTTTGGGGAGTTTTTGAATTTCAAAGGAGTTCCAAACCATCCGTTAGAAAACATGAAATCGCTTGAGTCCTTCAACCCCCATGAATTTGAAAGACTCACCGCTCATTACGAAGAATACATTGAATTTGGCGGATTCCCCGAAGTGGTCTTGGCCAACTCAAGCGCAGATAAGCTGGATATTTTAGAGGACATCGTCAGTTCCTACATCAACATTGACATTCGATCGATCGCCGATTTTAAAGACAGTAGCGCCATTTTCAATCTTGTTAAAATGTTGGCTGGCCGAATTGGATCTCGCATGGATTACTCAAAACTTTCCCGGCTCGCTGGCCTGTCACGACAAACCGTACAACATTACATCGAATTGTTTGAAAGAACTTATTTGATTTCATTGGTTCCTGTGCACACCACCAATCAAGATCGAGAAATTGTAAAAGCAAAAAAAATCTACTTTTCAGACACTGGAATGCTGAAAATTCTTACCCAAGTTTCGAGCGGCTCTGGCTTTGAAAATGCGGTCTTCAATCAACTGAGACACCAAGGCAAACTGAGTTATTACGCTCTCAAAAACGGTCGGGAAATCGACTTCATTGTCGATGGAGCAATGGCCATTGAAGTCAAAGAAACTCCCGTTCAAACGGATCTCAAACAATTGGCCGATTTAGCTGATCTCGCTGAGGTGAAAACTCGCTGTCTTGTGGGACGGCATCAGACTCCCGGCTTTTCAGATTACACTTGGGGCGGCTCTATTTTATGATCAATTCCCCCTCCTCCACATGGTAATACACAGCGTTGGACTGGGGAGTGCCGTGGAGGGTGGCGCTGGTGAGAAAACTTTGGCGACCGGCGAGTTGTTCGAGAAGCTTTTCTTGGCGGCTGGCGTCCAACTCAGAGAAAACGTCGTCCAAGAGGAGCAAAGCTTTGTCTTGGGTTGTGGATTCCAAGTGCTGAAGTTCGGCCAATTTCAAGGCAAGCACGGCGGTGCGTTGTTCGCCGCGAGAACCCGTGTGCTCCAGAATTCGCCCGTTGAGGAAAAAAGAAAAGTCATCTCGATGCGGCCCAAAACTGCTGGATCCGTAACGAATGTCCGAATCTCGTCTCAGCATGAGCTCGTCCAAGAGGTGAGCTTGATCTGGAAATTCCATGTGCAGTGTCAAAGAATCTTGAGTGCCAGCAATGTTTTGGTATTGGCTTTCTAAAGTCTCGTGCAGGGCGTTCAAAAGCTCCTTCCGCCGAGCCCACAAACGAGCGGCTTCCTGCGCAAAAGGCTGATCCCACCAGTCCAAATCTTCTCCGTGAGCGCGTCCAAATTGAATGCTTTTCAAAAGGGCATTGCGGTGCTTGAGCAAGCGCTGATAAGTGCCCAAAGATTCCACGTAAGCAGGGTCGATCTGAACCAAAACACGGTCCATGAATTGCCGGCGCAAGAGCGGACTGCCCGTCACCATTTCGAGCTGATCGGGCGTGAAAATCACCACTCGCAAAGATCCTAAAAATTCTTTTGGCGCCACCACTTGTTCATTTTTTTTGAGTTTTTTCAGGTCTGGCTGACGCTGCAAAAACAGTTCCAATTCCGTTGGTCGGTCCGTGCCGGCTTGCAATTCACCCTTGATTCGGCCATGCGATTGACCCCAAGCAATGAGATCCGCCGCCTTCCTCAGACGAAAAGATTTCCCCAAAGCCAGCATGGCAATGGCTTCCAAAAGATTCGTTTTCCCCTGTCCATTCTTGCCGAGCAAAACCACCGACTGCCCTTCCTCAAAAGACAAATCCAAATGCTCGTAGTTGCGGAATTGCTCCAGTTGCAGCCTTTTCAAAATCATGCTCGCAGTTTAACCGAGCACCCAGCTCAAATCCACTCTTTGGGGCGGGAAAGCTTGGAAATGAAAACGACCCTGCTCATCTCGCAAAATTTCCACCCCACGCAAGGTGTTCTCTTGAGCCACACCCAGCACTTGACGATCTTCGCCCGTAAAAACTCCAATGGCCAAGGGTGCGGTGGGATGAAGCTGAACGGCCGGACCAAAACACCTCCTCAAGTACTGTAGATTTTTTCTGTCTTCCCCATCTCGAAACACATGGCCCATGAGTGCTTCACTCACCATTCCATCTCCGACCACATGCAAGCCGGAAGAACATCCATCTTCTAAGTCACGTTCCCCAATGAACAAGTTGTCTCCGTCAATGACGCGGTTTCCTCTTGGCCCACTTTGGCGTTGGTAAGCCTCTCGTGCAATGCCAGCCAAAAACCAAGTCTGATGGACCAGTGCAGCAACTGCAGGATCTCTATTGACCTTTGCCCCTGTGAGCCGATCCAGTTTTGCCTTGCGTGCAGGCGGAGGACTCAACATACAATCTGCCACCGCACGATTCAGTCTCTGTCGGAAGAACGGCTGCTCCGGGAAATGCAGGCCCAAAGCCTTTTTGGCCGCCAGCTCCCTTTCATCTGGAAATTCTGATTCATCTGGAAGTTCTGAAATTTCTGGCTGGAAGGGGCCGAAAAAATCCTCTAAGTTGCGCATTATTGACCTGGAAAGTGTGCTACTATAAATGCAAACGCTGGTTTTGTCAAAATTGCAAAAACCTAGCCTGCAAATTCGCTCCCGGGAGCGGATTTTAACCTGTTGGAATGAGAGCCGTGTTCAGTTCCATTGACTCCCCGCTATCTTGTCGTTTAAGCTGGGACGGTATGAAACCTTGCTGCACCAACACGTTCACAACAACAGGAAGCACTCGACAAGAGGCTTGAGTTGATGGACGCGCTCTCCGCAGCCACCAAGCGACTCAAGCCCGTCGCTTTTTTCTCGCAATATTAACCCACCCCTCCCATGGAAGAATCTGACATCGCTCATCCGCTCTACGCCATGCGTCATTCGGCGGCGCACGTGCTGGCTCAAGCCGTTTTGGACATGTTCCCGGAAGCAAAACTGGGAATTGGGCCGGTGATTGAACATGGAT
>CAYGAB010000032.1:0-2220 GCA_964347725.1 uncultured Candidatus Peribacteria bacterium
TGTTTCTAATTTTATGACATTCGACCATCCATCGTTCCAGATCAATAATTGTTCTCCGTTTTTGCATGTAAAAAACAAACCCAAGTCTGTTTTGTTGAAGATTTTCTCATCAGCTAGTTCTGCAATACTGTTTGTGTGTGGATTGAAAAGTTGATAGTTGTAGGACATTCCTGGGCGATCTATCTGTATCTTACCTACATTGGTGGGTGGTAGCACTTTAGGGTTTGAAAAAAGTAGGACACTATTGACGATTTGAACTGTTTCAATTTCTGAGCAGTGCAGCAGGTCATTTTCAGCAATGGCTATTTTTCCTATCTCAGATAGGCTTGCTTCTCTCACAGCTATTTTCATGATTCCGATTTCTTTTGTCTCATTGTTTTGGTCCCAAGCGTATCCCAGTTCAGGGCTGCTTTTTATCCATAGCCCCCCATCATCAAAAATGATGAGGATGGACAGAAAAGCATCTTTATAAATACCTTTTATGTTTTTATGAAGAATGGTTTGAAGGATGTGGGCTTCGTCCTCTGTTAGAAAATAGCGATTTGAGTCAGGCATAAGGGATGTTTGTGGTGTGCAAGTAAATAATTCATTCCAAAGTTTGGATTTAAATACTAAATCCTATAGATAAACCTTCATATAAAACAGCAAACAGGACTCCATGCAAAATGGTGAGTATTAAAAGTAAAACGTGCAAACTCACTTCTTTCTCTCCTCTATATTTTATGAATCCATAAACTGGCAAGCCGAAGAAAAAACCGTAAAAAATTATATTAATAATGAGTCCAATAATTTTTGCGTCATATGCAATTAGGTTTATAAAAAAGATATAAAACCACCAATCTTCGCACAATGCATATGCTTGATTTGTACAAACTAGTGAAGAGATTGATAAAACGATCAAGATTGTTAAAAACAAAATTGACATCACCTCTATCCTTATCAGCTTTTTTTTAGAAAAGTTCATATTTAGTTTGGATTAGATTGTTAATATGCGATTGACGACCCTGCTCTTTCCTCTGAGTAATTTTTGCAAGTGGTCCAGCTGCGACTTGAAATTCCAAACTGCCTTCAGGGTCGGTAAATTTTGCCAGCAATTCAGGCAGATCTTTAGTGGCGATTTTTCCGAGAGTTAGTTCGGCGGAGAGATGCTCCAGAGCGAGTTCGTTTTTGGTCATGACTCAAAGTTATTATGGATCTTATTTTGATTCGTGCAGGAATTCGTTTTCTAAATCAGTAAAATATTCCTCATTTGATACTTTTTTGTTCAGCTCTTTATTGAAGCTTTGCGTTGGAAGCAAATCATCGGAATATATTGCCTTCCCGTTGTTGTCGGAAAGGTTATTCGTTACTTGCACCTTATAATAATGCTTTGCAAGTTTGTATGAGAATGGATAGGCGCTGTATGTGTGAATTGCAAAATAATAATTTCCTTCTTCATCCACGAGATAAACATAAAAATTTGGTCTACCATTTGATACCTTCTGGGGGTCGTAATATTGGTTGATGCTTCTGCCCAGACCTTTTTCTAATTCTTCAAAAAATTCTTTGTCAGCACCATTGTAATGTGGAAAAGGTATCGCATCGTTATAGCTTGTAGCGTCGGCTTCTTGCCATGAATTCGCAATTTCTACATACACAGGAAATGACGGCATTATTTTTTCTTGTAGCGGGTACTTCCCAGTTTTTTCTTTATACTCCTCAATCAAATTCGTATAGTATTTAAGGTGATGTAGTCTGATGATGTCGGCGTCTTTTTGGTAGCCTGCTTCCGTTCTGTCAAAGGAAAAAATGATGGCTGTCAACATCGTCATTACGAGAAATATGATGCATGCAATGCTTTTTCCTGTTATTTTTACTTGCTTCATAGTTTTGTGGAGAGGTTTAGTTGAAATTGATCCAGAACCAATGTGGTTTTAAAGTTTTTACTTTGTACGTACTGCCCCAGTAATCTGTTTTCTGGATATTTTTGTTGTCGGATTTGAAGAGGAAGCCCGCGTAGTTGTCGATGAGGCCACGGTTTGTGTAGAACAATATGCTGAATGAGTTGTCTGACAATTCTGTGAACAGAACAGACCCACCTTCTGACAAGCTTTTTTGTGTTGATGGCAACACGATTAAATCGCTGTTTGAATTGGGTGACAATTGATTTTCTTCTATCATTGAAATTATTTTTTCACGTTCGTTTAATCGCAAATAAAAATCCATGTACATGTATGGTAC
>CAYGAB010000032.1:2230-8788 GCA_964347725.1 uncultured Candidatus Peribacteria bacterium
AAAACAAAAAGATTCCATCTGAATGAAGGATCAGAGGTGTTTTTTGAGATGTATTTTTAAAAAAATTGAGAAGCGACAGCATGAGTGTTGCCAAAAAGAATCCATAGGCGAACAAATCCAGCAGGATGGACAGTGTCCCCAAGCTGTCACCGTACCAATCGAGCCATGGAGTGAAGAGCAGGGCTAGGTTGGAGAGGATTGTAGCAATATTTAGTTTGGAACGATGAATGAAGCTTTTAAGCATTTGTGTTAATTGGAAAGTATTAGGTTGTACCCATAGTTGATCATTTTTTGATCATAAGCGCTATCAAATGAACCATTAGATTTTATTGATGCGTATTGCGCTCCCAATGAGGTCGTAAACCAGGAGTAATCACTATTGTGCATAACATAGCCATACTGAATGTTCCCAGGTGCATCATATCTGATAAAACTTCCATAGAAAATATATGCCCTGAATTTTCTATTTCTTCCAAAAAATGAGTCATTTGAATTTTTGAGATCCCAAGCACATTGATTGCAGAAAAGCTTTTTTAGTTCTTTTATGCCATAATCATTGGCTGCAGCTTCATCTGCACGTTCCTCATTCAGATTGGTTAAATAATTTGTGACATCAGCCACATAGTTTGTTCCGACAGCCAAAAATTCA
The DNA here is from genome assembly GCA_964347725.1 of uncultured Candidatus Peribacteria bacterium. Lineage (GTDB taxonomy): Bacteria > Patescibacteriota > Gracilibacteria > UBA1369 > 2-02-FULL-48-14 > CAYGAB01. The sequence goes on from CAYGAB010000032.1 coordinate 2,880, forward strand.
TTTTGTTCAACCAGTTCTTCTATACTGTCGTCTGGATTTATAAAGCTAATTTCAGCCAGTTCTTCCCATGATGTTTCTATGCCAAACTCTTCTTCAACTGTCTTTACGATGCCATCTTTTGTATCACCTGCTTCAATAACGCCAGTTTTTTTCTGATACTCCCCCGTCGGATCAACGTAATTGATGGGATTGTTGCCGCTGTAGGAGTAGTGGTTGAGGGCTTGGGGATTGGCGATGAGTTGGCTGGCGAGGCGGCCGTCCATTTGGGCTGGATCCCTCCCAGCAAACCTCCCAATGCTGGGGTTGTACCAGCGGGCTTCGAAGTAGTAGAGGCCGAGGGAGTCGTCGAGTTCTTTGTCGGTGAAGGAGTGGGCGGAATCGGTGGAGCCGAGTTGGGTGTTGCTGAGTTCGGAGCCGTAGGGGTAATAGTCGTACAGTTGGGAGACGGCGCCGCTGAGATTGGTGGTGGCGGAGACCCCGCCCAAGTGGTCTTGGTGGTAGTAGGTGGCTTGGCCTCCGTTGAAGGAAGCCACCCGAGTGGAGCCGGCGTAGACGTAGAGAGTGATCTTGCCCAAGCTGGTGTCTGTGCCTTCACGCACTTCTTCGTAGGGAGAAGGGTAGTAGCTGTAGACATTGGTGCCCGTGCTGGAATCTTTCGTCCGGAATCGTTGGCCTGTGTGGTCGTAGGAAAAGACTTTGCCGGTGCTGGACTTTAGGCGATTGCGTTTGTCCCAGGTGTAGGTGTGCGCGCCGTCGCTGGTGAGGTTGCCGAGTGGATCGTAAGTGTAAGCGGTCCCGGCCACACTAGTCACGGCATGAGGATTCGTGCCGCTGGCGCCGGTTCCCGTGTAGAGCAAGTCTCCAATGTCGGATTTGTGGGTGAGGTTGCCGACGGAATCGTAGGTGTAGCTTTCACTGTAATCTCCGGCAGCCAAACCACTGGTGCTGGCGCTCAGCAAACGATTCAAGTCGTCGTAAGTGTATTGAATGCTTTTTGCCGTGGGAGTGACGGAGGCGTCTACGATTGAGGTGATGTTCCCGTTGGGGTCGTAGGCGTAGTCCAAATCTTGAATGTTGCCGGTCACGCCGAGGTAAGAACCCGTGGTGGTTTTGTGCGTCAGGCGGTAGGACTCGGATGGATCGTAGGTGTTGGTGGTTACGGTTCCGTTGGCGTAAGCGGTGGAACTGACTTGGCCAGCGGGAGTGTAATCCATGTCCAAAACGAGATCGCTGAGAGTGCTGCTTCCTGTGGTGATTTTTTCAATCGCACCGAGTTCATTGTAAGTGTAATTCACGGTCAGAGCGCTGGCAGGGTAGGTGATGGTGCTGAGCTGTCCGGCTAGGTCGTAGCTGTACTGAAAAGGGAAAATTTGCCCAGTAGCGCTGGGGCCATTCTTGATGGTTTTTGTCTCTTTGGTCACGTGGCCTTGGGCATCGTAGGAATTCATCTCGAGCTTGTAATCGGCCATTTGGACTTTGGAGATTTGCATTTTTCCATTGCTGGCTGAATCGTAGTCGTAGACAATTTCACGCACGGGAGTGCTGCGGTCCCAATCTTCGTAAGAAACTCGGTCCAAGTCGTCGTAACCCCAAGTGATCACTTGGCTGGCTGGGTCCGTCTGAGTCAACAGATTGCTGTTCAAGTCGTAGCTGTAGGTCCAGCTGCCGTAGGAAGTTTCCGATGGAGTGTGCAGCTCCGTTTGCTTGGTTTTTCTTCCCAAGGAATCGTAGGAAAATTCTCGGGTATTCCCTTGAGCGTCCGTCAGGTCCGTCAGTTGGCCCAAGGCATCGTAGGTGTAGACAGTGGAATAAATGGAAGATCCATCGTGTTCGTCCACACCGATGAGGTGGCCCGCGCTGTCGTAGTCGTAGTCTTTTTCAAGCAAATTTGGGTCCGTCACTTTGGCGTCCCAAAGTCCATAAGAATAGCTGGTGCTCCCCGTTGGCGCAGTCACACTGAGTGGGCGATTCAGTGCGTCGTAAGTGGTGGTGACGGAATCGGCGCTGGAGGTTCGGCCGTAAACACTGCTGGAACTTTGGTAGGGTAGACTTTGCTGGGTGAGATTTCCCATTTCGTCGTACCAGTAGTCGGTGGTGTTGTAAAAACCGTCTTCCGCCAATGTGTTGCTTTCTAGGGTTCTGCCCAGGGCATCCAGGTAAGTCACGGTCTCACGGGTCACGCTGCCGATAGTGCTGCTTTGAGTCACAGAGTGAGGCATGCTGCTGTCGTCGTAGGCCCATTCCATCAAGGTGCTGAGAGTTCCCGTGCTTGGGTCCGGAAGGGAAAGTTTTAGAGGTCGGCCCAATCCGTCGTAACTGCTCTGGCTGGTGAAGGAATTTTCATCTGTTTTTGTGGCGATTTGCCCGGAACCGTAGTCGTAACTTAAAGTCACCGTGAAGCCTTTGGGATTGGTGATCGTGCTCGGATACAGGTTGTAAGAGTCGTAACTGTAACGAGTCGTGTAGCCACGAGGATTTTTGCTGCTGGTGGGCAGTCCGTAGCTGTTGTATTGGTACAAGGTTTCATTCCAGGCGCTCACGGTAGAATCCCATTGGGCCACTTGAGTCACATTCCCTTTGGACACCGATTTGAGTGTGGCGCCATCATAAAAGTAGTTGGTCTTTTTTAGGGTGGTTCCGGAATCGTTGCTGATCTTTTCCTCGTACATTTTATTGAGGATGAGGCCGGCGCTGTCGGTGGCGTACTCAAAACTTTGAATGAATTTTTCGTCCAAGGCGCTGAGGTCCGTGAAGCTGCCGTCGGTGGCGGCGCTCACTTCACCGTATTGCGTGATTTTTTGAATGTTTCCCTCCGCGGTGTATTCGTAGGACGTGGCTTTGTCCCGATGTGCGCCGCTGGAATCGTAGTCCATTTGTACGGAATCGGTGGCGAAAATGTAGGTGTTCCCGTCCCCCAAATCCGTGCTGTCCCAAACGGTGATTTGGCGCTGCAGAAGATCGCTGCTTCCGTCGTAAATATCGACTTGATAAGCTTTGCCGATCTTGGCCGGAGTGTCTTGGTGGTAGTGGGTGACGATGGAGCGCTCCGCTTCCGTTTTGGTGATGCTCTCGAAGCCCGCAAATTGGCGGTCGTCTTCAGAAGCGTAGTAGTATTCTCCGCCGCTGTATTCGTAGCTCACGGTTGATTCCGTTCCGATCCCGTCGTCCACGGTGATGGAGGAGACGGTTTGCACAGGAGTGTACAAGTCTGGATTGAGCTGATTGCCAGACCCGTCCATGTACTCTGGACTGTTCTTGTAAGTCACGCTGGTGCTGGCTCCACCGCTGTGGTCAATTTTAATGAGACGGTCCACCGGATCATTTTGGTTGATGTAGTAGGCGTTGTTGGCGTCACGTTCTGTCTGAAGACCTTTGATGATGTCCTGCATTCCATCGCCGTCCATGTCGCCAAAGCGAACCCCAGTGTCCATGTAGCCGTAGCTTTCGTGGTTCATCCCCACGGGAAGAGCCCCGCTCACTTCCTGGTGTTTTTTCCAATTCCCATTTTCTCCGGGATTGATTTCAATCGAATTGCTTTGAATTTTCCCCGTGCCATCCACGGTGCCAATGGCGACGTCAAAAAGATTGTCCCCATTCACGTCCGTGTAATGTTTTGGAAAAGCAGAAGCACCGGTCCCCAAAAAAGTCCATTGGTAGCCGGTGTAGCCGCTGCTGTCGTCCAAAGAAGTGTCCCTCTTCCAGGTCTTTTCCCCTGTGTTGAGAAAAATTCCGTTGTAAACGTAGGTTTCGTATCCGTAGATCAGCACGGAGTTTTTGTCTTGGCCTTCCACGGATTTGATGAGGTCGGCCAGGCCGTCTCCATTGACGTCGAACATGCGCACGCCGCCGTAGGTCCATCCGCTCGTTCCCGATTGATTTTCAATCCCCACAGGCAGTTTGTAGCTCGTGTCCATTTTCCAACCCGTTCCATCCGCTTTGTTGATTTCCACGTAGGATCCGATGCTGCCTGAGCTGTAACGTTGGGAGGTGACCAGGTCTGCAAAACCATCTCCGTTCACATCCGCAAACTCCAGGTTTGAGTTGGTGTACACGGCCATGGAACTGCTTTGGGCAAAGACAAGGGTCGGCAAGGTGTAGAGGCTGTCCAAAGCCCATCCAGCACCGACTCCTTGATTGATGTAGACTCCATTGGCTTTGAATCCAGACACCCTGGTGGTTCCATCGTTGAAATTCTTGATGAAATCCGGCAAAGCATCTCCATTCACGTCTGCCACACGGACCCCCAATTCCTTTCCCGCGCTGGTCACAAAGCCAACCGGCAATTCAAAGTCGCCTGAGGTATCCGCTTTCCAGCCTTTGCCATTCCCTTGATTCAGGTAAATGCTGGAAGTGATGCTCCCGCCCCCGAGGTCCACCGAATAAATTTGGTCGTCCAAGCCATCCGCATTGATGTCCACCACGTAGAAATCGCTGTAGGTCCAATGGTAGATGTCGCTGTCGTAGACAAAAGATTGAGCGGGGGTTCCCATGGCTGTGTCCTCCACCCAATAAGTTCCCTCCGAGGCCACGTCTTGCATGGCGGAATACTCAAATTCGGTGGCAGGTAAAACCTTGGCGGTGCCGTCTGAACTGTAGGCGGTTTGGGTGATGCTGCTCAAGAGATCCTTCAAATTCATGTCTCCAGTGTCCACGTCCAAGTCGTAGTGTTGCAGAATGTCTCCATCGAATTCCACGTCCACAGAACTGATCCGGTACTCAGTGGTCTCCTCAAATCCTTTGGCGTAGGAAACCGTGGGGTAGGCGATCGTTTCCAATGAAAAATTCACCGTGAAAGCACCGGCGCTGCTTCCGTTTCCGGTGTAGTTGATGCTTTCGGGATAGATTTGGCCGCCGTCTGTGGTGTAGGTGTAGGAAATGGTGTTGTCGTTGCTGTCGCGGACTTCTTCTAGCATCCAAGTGTGAATGACGGTGCTGTCTGTTGGGTCACTTTGGCGAGAGGCACTGCTCGCTCCAAAGCTGTAGACCGTTCCGTTTTTGTCCACGAGAGTCCAAGAGCCGTCGCTGTTGTAGGTGTAGGAGTAGAAATCACCTGACTCGGTTTTGGCTCCGTAGCTTCCGTAATTTCCTGAACTCAAAGCGGTTGCGACAAATTCACCTGAAAGAGAGGACGAAAAAGTTGGGTCTGAGTACAGCGTGTCCACGCCGTTTTTTTGCAGGTGGGTGATCGATGGAATGTTCAAAGACCATCCGTTGGCCACGATTCCGTTTCCGCGAGTGGATTGGCTGTCGTAGCTCAGTGCTAAAGCAGGAGTCAGGCCTTTGCGGCCCTGTGGCAAGCTGAAAGGATAGCTGTAATTGAAAGCGCCGGTCCAGCTTTCGTCGTGGTGGTCTTTTTGAGTTTGGTAGCTTTTGTCTTGCACGTCTCGATCGGTGGAATCTTCGGTGGTGTAGGTGGCGCTGGCAGAACTGGTGCTTGAGCTTGCGCTGGAGGTGCTGGTGCTGGCTTTTGAGAGTTCTGTGGCCTCTTCTGAAACTTCTACGCTCTTCGTGCTTTCCGTCTCTTCTGCAAATGCCAAAGGCGCCCAAGGTGCTAGAGCTTGAGTGCAAATCAGAACCAATAAGAATGAGCTGAGCGGACGAGCGAAACGGGACATAGAAAAAGCGTAAGTGAATGTTCCGCATTGTAAATCTTTGGTGGGGATTCCTAGCAAGGCGATTGCACTATTCTGTGTGATTTAACGGGTTGAAAAAAGTGTTATTAAAAATTAATAACACCTACTTCTTCCCAACCATCACTTTGGCGGCGCGGATGGTTTTGCCTTTGAAGGCGTAACCTTTCTCGAAAATTTGGAGGACTTGGCCGCTTTCTCCGTCTCCTTCGAGGAGAACTTCGTGGCGGTGGGGGTCAAAAGGCACGCCGATTTGGTCGATGGCTTCTAGGCCCAAAC
>CAYGAB010000033.1:0-8770 GCA_964347725.1 uncultured Candidatus Peribacteria bacterium
GGTCAAAAGTGGCCTCTACGAACCCATTGACGACCGCGAACGCAGCTTTCTTTCCTCTGAACTTCAAGGCTCTGTGGATTGGTTTGAAGACTTAAAGCTCACGGGAGACTTCAGCATGATCAGCGTGCTTTCTACCCTCACAGAAGAAATGAAGCCCCGCCAAGAGTTCCGGCAAAAACTCAAGAAGCAAAGCAGCTTCATCAAAAATGAATACTTCCGTCGACTCGGCTCACTGTCCATGTACGACAGCAAAGAAGCCTTGCTCAACAACATTTTAAGAGATCTAAAGGGTCTAGAAAACGCTCCTTCGGCCGTTCAATTCGAATTCAAGAAAATACAAAAAAATGCCAACAGCACCCGCCTCACAGAAGACATTCGCAAAGAGGTCATGGAAAAATACGATAAGCTCAATAAAAAATACGTAGGAAGCATCCTCAAAAACAAGGACAACTTTGGAGGAAAATCCGTGCACACCCCTTTCGGAAAAATTCCAATCACCGCCTGGGAATTCATTCAGTGGTTTGAAGAACGCAAGAGTTTTGCTGACATGGACGCCGCAATCCGCAAGCTGCCAGGCATGATTGAAGAACGAGAACGTTTGTACAATCGCCGAGACGACATCTTAAAAAATGCACTTCCAAAAGATCGCACACGCTTGGTTCGTTTGACCGACGACATGCGAAGGCACGAGCTGGAGGAATTCCTGCCTGAACTTGAAGAACATGTTAGAAAAAACAACATACACACGGCTGAATACGTCAGCTCCATCATTCAAGCAAGAGCTGGAAACGTGCATCTCTTCCCCGGACTAGAAAGAGTTTTGAAGATTCGAAAATTCAAATTGGCAGACATAGACACGCAAAAAGCCTACCTCAAAGTGTTGAAGGCCGAAATCAGAGACAGAGATCGCACGGTCAGAGACTACCTTGCTCTCCCCCACCACGTTCGCGACGATTACAAATTCATGCACGCCAACGCCGCAACGCGTGAAGAAATGTTGCTGGATGCTCAAGAGCAACTAAACCGAGAAGATGAATCGCCTTTTGACAAAAGCAGCCGAGAAGATCTAGACGGCGAAGATGTTCAAGACATCACAGAAAATTTGCAGAGTCACGAAGGAGAAGAGGTGATGGACGAAATTGTCGAAGAAATGGAACGCGAAGGACTCACCAAAGCTGTCGAGATTCAAGAACAAACCTACATGAAAATATTTGGCACCGCCAAGCGCGCGGACCGCCACAATGAAACTCAGAAAGAAAGCTACAAACGAGACTTGAAACACTGGATAAGAATGGACGACAACATCAAGCACCACAGCGACGCTCGAAATGACAAGGAGCATTCAAAACTCAAGTACATAGAAGCCGCCGACGAAGCCTACGACAAAGGTTTTGCGGTCACTTCTGGCGGAGAAGTGCGCCGGCTCGCCGAATTGGACGCCAATCAATTGGCTCAAGGCTCCAAAAAAGCACACGAAGACCTCCAAAGAGCCCGTTATGGAGAGCACGTGGTCGTCAAAAAGAAGGACGGTGAAATGGCTCAAGATCCACTCGAGATGATAGAAAGCCTCTCCCAAAAAGAATTGATGAAATTGGTTTTGGTGGCCATCAACAAGCTCGGCCGAGGAAAAATGGGCCTGAGTGGAACCGACACCGCCCTCCTGAAAAACTCAAACAACTTGCAGCAGGAAATCGGCGAAAAAATCATCGACCGAGAATTCAAACATTTTTCAAAAAACAACATTAAACTTAAAAAAGCCGCTTAAACATGCACGTCATTCGAATCTGCACTGGAGGAGCCTGCATGCGCAACTACGCAGAAGCCACTCTTAACCGAGCTGAAAAAATTCTCAACATTAAAGCGGGAGAAACAAGCCCAGATGGATGCTTTCGACTTGAAAAAATAGGCTGTTTGGGTCAATGTAGTTTGGCTCCGAATGTTGCCTTTTCAAAACAAGAAAGCCCTCTCTCAATGCTCATGAATCTGAGTGTTGAGGGGAAAATGCACCCGAACAAAATGGAAAATCGCATCACGGAACTCAAATCCTCTTAACACTTTTGGAATGCTGCACGACATGATCATCGTTGGAGGTGGATGCGCTGGCTTAGGCGCTTCCATTTACGCACGTCGCTACAACATGGACGTGGTCGTTGCCACAGAAATGCTCGGCGGAACCATCACCACCACTCACCTCGTAGAAAACTATCCTGGATTCATTTCTTTGAGCGGATACGAATTGGCAGAAAATCTAATCGCCCACGCCAAAGCCAACGACGTTGCGTTCAAAATCGGCAGCCGTGTCAGTGAAATCACAAAAAAAGACGATGTGTTTTACGTGCAATTCGGAAAAGAAACCTTGATGAGTCGAACCGTGCTGCTGGCCACAGGAACCACTTACCGTAAACTGGATGTTCCTGGAGAAAAAGAGTTGGCTTCAAAAGGAGTTTCCTACTGTGCCACCTGCGACGCTGGCTTTTTCAGAGGCAAAAATGTGATCATGGTTGGCGGAGGAGACAGTGCGGTGAAAGAATCTTTGATTCTAGCCGAACACGCCGCTCACGTGACAATCGTCTATCGAGGTTCAGAAATAACAAAAGCCGAACCCATCAACATGAAGAGAATGGAGGCCACTCCAAACATCGCGTTAAGACTCAACACAAATGTGACAGAAATCCTAGGAACCAATCGTGTGGAAGCTGTCAAATTTGACGACGGATCTGAAATGGCCCTAGAAGGAGTCTTTGTGGAAATTGGAAGGATTCCTCTCACCGACATGGTGAACTCCCTCGACGTAGCAAAAAATGGGAAAGGAGAAATAATCATTGACGACATGAGCCGCACCAACATTCCAGGTTTTTATGCCGCTGGCGATGTCAGCAACACCGAGTGGAAACAAGCCATTGTTGGCGTGGCAGAAGGCACAAAAGCCGCTTATGAAGCTTTTCAGTACGTTTCAGCTCAAAAAATAACATCTTAATTTTTCACCCTTTTCATATGCAAGACTCTTGCTCAATGGAAGAATGCGACGACTGCAGTTGCGAAGATTCCTACGTTCCATCCATGGCCACCGTTGGAGAAATGGCGCCAGATTTCACGGTAGATGCCGCTTTCGGCCAAACCGTGAAAGAAATTTCACTCAGCGATTACCGCGGGAAATGGGTCGTCCTACTCTTTTACCCACTTGATTTCACCTTTGTTTGCCCAACTGAAATCAAAGCCTTTGCCGAAGCCTACGACCAATTCAAGAAAATGGACACAGAAGTGATCGGCATGTCCGTGGACAGCGTTCATTCTCACATGGCCTGGATGCGAGGCGACTTGGGAGAAATGCCTTTCCCAATGGCCTCCGACATGACCAAAGAAGTCAGCTACGACTACAACGTCTTGATTGAAGACGCAGGAATTTCCTTGCGTGGAGTCTTCTTGATCGACCCAGAGGGAATCCTCAAAATGGCCGTGGTTCACGACAACTCCATTGGACGAAACGTGGACGAAGTCCTTCGTGTGGTGCAAGCCGCTCAGACAGGAGACCTCTGCCCCATCAACTGGAAGCCAGGTCAAAAAACCTTGGGCAAAGCCTAAGTCCACGCCAACATTTTAAATTTGATGCATTAAAGAGCAGTTCCACGGAGCTGCTCTTTTGGTGAAAAACAAAGTTGGACAAGAATGTAAATTCCACGCAAGCACAAATCTTGAGCTTCCCCTTCGCAAAGACAAAAAAAGGTTCTAGCATGAACCACCGCCAATCATTCATTCCATCTCTTTTGACCGCCACTTCAAGCCACATTCTCGACATTTTCCAGGAAGCAAAAATCCTCATGGAACGTGCTTCTAAAATTCTGATCATTGCTCACCGTGGACCTGATGCAGACGCCGTGGGAGCCAATCTAGCCTTGAGAGAAGCCCTGGAACGAATCGGGAAAAAAGTGGATTCGGCCTGCGTGGACCCAATTCCAGAAAATTCCATTTTCCTCTCCCAATCAGAAAAATTCCTTAGGGATTTCAAGAGTGAAGATTACGACCTAATGATCAGCGTGGACTGCGGCGGACACAAGCAATTGGGCTTCCACGAAAGCAAACCAGAACTCCTCGATAGAACAAAAATTTTATTCATCAACATTGACCATCACTCCAGCAACGACCACTTTGGAACCGTGAACATCGTCATGGATGAAACTCCCTCCACCTGCTTCATTCTTCACCTGATGTTCAGCAGCTACGGCTGGGAAATCACTCCGAACATGGCCACGGCCCTGCTGCATGGGCTCTACTACGACACAGGCTCTTTCATGCATTCCAACACTTGTTCAGACACACTTCGAATCGCAGGACGACTCCTGGCTTTGGGGGCAGACCACGCCCGTTGCATCAAAGAACAATTCAAAACAACCCCACTCTCACGTTTAAAATTGTGGGGCCGTGGACTGGAACGGGTTCATTTCAACGAACACCATGCTCTCACCTCTTTGCTCACAAAAAATGATTTTCTGGAGACGAAAACTCAATTTGAAGACAGCTCAGGATTGGTGCAGTACTTGAATCACGTGCCTGAAGCTCGGTTCACCATGCTCCTCACCGAAACAGATTCAGGAAAAATCAAAGCCTCCATGAGAACACAAAACGACGACATCGATCTGGCCCAAATCGCCAACTTGTTTGGCGGTGGTGGACACAAAAAAGCCGCAGGCTTCACCATCAACGGAAGCCTACGGCCAAAAGTCACTTGGAGCATTCATTGAAACGATCGCTCACCACTTGCCAATCCACATTCTTCAGGAAAGCTTCCAAATAAGCCGCTTTGTTGGTGCCGTAGTCGATCATGAAAGCGTGTTCCCAGCAGTCCAAAGCCAAAATAGGAACTTGATGAACAGGCAGGCCAACGTGGTGTTCGTACATGACGTAAGTGTGCAAACTTTGATCCAACTGATTCCAAGTGAGCAAAACCCAACCTGGTGTCGATCCGGCAGACGCCTTCAAATCCTTTTCAAAATCTTCCCAAGAACCAAAAGCCAAATCCACCGCCGCTTTCAATGCAGGAGACACTTCCGTGGCTTTTCCAGTGAGATTTTCAAAATACATTTGGTGCAAATAACTGCCGTTGAAAGCCGTGCATTCGCGCCGTTTGAGTTCACTGAACTCGCCAAAAGTATAATTTGCCAAGGCTCTATCCATGGTCTTGAGTTTTTCTTCAATTTCATTGAGCTTCTTAACGTAGCCTTGATAAAGACCAAAATGAGCTTGGAGCTGAGCGTCAGAAAGGCCCAGCAATGTGCCGAGGAGATGAGAAAAATCTTTTACAAGGTGGGTCATGAAAATCGGTTAGAAATCACAAGAAAACTAGCATCATTTCAGCAAAAAGACCAGTCGCTTGCTTTGACTTTAACCCAAAAAACAGGATAATGAATCCAAGTTTAACCACGCCCCATGTCCATCAAAATTGGCGACTCCGTACCCAGCCTTTCCTTACACTCTTCTTCTGGGAAGGAAGTGTCTTTGAGCGATTTCAAAGGCAGCAAAATAGTGCTTTATTTCTACCCAAAAGACGACACTCCAGGATGCACCGCAGAAGCCTGCAGTTTTAGAGACCACGCCTCAAACTACGCCGAATTGAACGCCGTGGTGCTCGGTGTGAGCAAAGATCCTCTCAAATCTCACGACAAATTCATTCAAAAATACGGACTCCCCTTCGAACTTTTATCCGATGAAAAGACCGAACTTGCCCAAGCCTTTGGCGTGTGGAAAGAGAAAAGCTTCATGGGCAAAAAATTCATGGGAATGGAACGCAGCACCTTCTTGATCGACGAGTCTGGACAGTTGATCAAAGAATGGCGTAACATAAAGGTAGCCAACCACGTTGAAAGCGTTTTAGAAACATTGAAATCACTTTAAATGAAGACACCCAAATCCTTCACCGTTCAGGAAGCCAACCACGCACTCGCCTTGGTTCGTCCAATCATGGAAGACCTCCAAAAGGCATGGCATTCTTTACAAACCCTGAAATCCGACCCAAACGCAAACCCGCAAGTCATGCAAAATTGGCTCCAACTCATTGAGCACGGACTCAAAGACATGCAACAGGTGGGCTGCGATTGCAAGGACATGGACCTGGGCTTGGTGGATTTTCCTTCGATTTACAAAGGTGAAACCGTGCACCTGTGCTGGAGCCTAAAAGACGAACACGTCATGCACTGGCACCCAGTGGACCAAGGTTATCAACACCGAATGCTCATCGACCAAGATTTCCTCTTGTTCAATGGAATAAATGCAGACTCATTGGCATCTTCTCGTTGAAATTGTAAAGGCATCTGGTATTTTAGATTAAAGCTTTACAATTCACGCCCACCACGCCATGAAATTTCAAGTCGGATCCAGCATCCCAAAAGTTGACGTGCTCTTTTTGCCTCTATTTAAAGGTGAAAAACTCACCAAAGAAATGGCCGCCAGCCTTGGAAAAGACGTGATGGATGAAATTGACGGTCACCACAAAAACAAGGTTTTTGAAGGTGAAAGTGGCAACCTTCATCTCTTCCCCAAAGGCAAATCCTTCAAACGAGTGGTGCTCATCGGCCGTGGCGAACGTGACAAAAAAATGCCCAATGCCCTGGAGCAACTTGGCGGACAGATCGCTGGACTCGCCAAAGGCTGCAAAGCCAGCAGCATCGCCGTGCTCGTGGCAGAACAAGAATTGAGCGAAATGAGTTATGGAATCGCCCTCGGAAACTACAGTTTTGACCACTACAAAAAAACCGATAAAAAAAATCCGCCCGTCAAACTCAAGGACGTGCACATGATTTCTGAAAAAAACAAAACCACCCAAATGACCATCGACCGAGTGAACATTTTCACGGAAGCCTCCGCCCTCACGCGTGACATGATCAACAAGCCAACCGCAGACCTTCACACGGACGACCTAGCCAATCACGCCAAGCAGATCGGCGCCAAATTCGACATGAAAGTGACCGTTTTTGACGACAAAAAACTCCAAAAAATCGGATGTGGATCCATTTACGGCGTGGGCAAAGGAGCCGTCGTCGGCTCACGAATGGTCTTTTTGGAATACAAATACAAAAGCAAAGCCACTCAACCGAACATCGCGTTCATTGGAAAAGGAATCGTCTTTGACACGGGCGGACTCAACCTAAAACCAACGGGCTACATTGAAACCATGAAAGAAGACATGGCCGGAGCCGCCACCGTTTTGGGAGCCATGCAAGCCATTGCTGAGGCCAAAGTTCCCGGCTACTTTTTGGCCGTGCTCTGCTGTGCCGAAAACGCCATCTCAGATAAAGCCCAACGCCCTGGAGACGTGGTCACCGCCTACAACGGAAAAACCATTGAAATCACCAACACCGATGCCGAAGGCCGCTTGGTCTTGGCCGACGGACTCGCCTACACAGAAAAACACTACAAACCAAAACTGATGATCGACATCGCCACCCTAACCGGAGCCGTGACCGTGGCTCTTGGCTTCAACATCACCGGTGTGATGGGCAACGACGAACAATTCATTGACGAAATTCTAGACGCCAGTCGCAGCCAACACGAACGAATGTGGCCACTGCCTTTGGACGAAGACTTTGTGGAAGCCACCAAAGGCGACTTCACCGATCTCAAAAACTCCAGTGACAACGTGCGCGCCGGTTCCACCATGGGGGCCGCCTTCCTCAAGAGCTTTGTGGACAAAACACCTTGGCTTCACATCGACTTTGCCGGCACGGCTTGGGCCAACAAACCCACTTCAACCACCAAATACGGCGCCACCGGCGCCATGCTCCGCACCCTCATTGAAATGGCCGTGAGGCATCAAGGGTAGAATTCCTACATGCTGCTAAACAAACTCTCTGAGCCCTTCTTTTCACGATCCACCTGAACTGCGGCAGTCATTTTAGCATCCAATTCAACACGATCAATTGAGTCGTCCACCATTTGGAAAAGAGACTGAAGGAATAAATCGTGTGTCTGCAACTCCAATGCTGTGTCTAAAGACCTAAATGTCTCCATCAGAAAGGACAAATCACGTTCCCCTTGAGGTAAAGAGCATCTTTGAATTGCCCAGACGTAGACGTCTACTACTCCAGTTCTTACATCAAACCAATGCATTGCTTTAAAGTCTTTGACCGTCCATTCTCTCACAAAATGAGGGGCCCCCAAATCTTGAGGAGTAATCAAAGTCACAAGACCTTTGCATCGCAATACCTCAAAAATGCTGAAAGCAACTTCCACAGTTACATCAGCAACCTGCTCCCAACCTAAATTGACAGTGCATTCACCAACTTCAAGATCTTGGATCCGCAGATCTAGACCGTCAGGATCACTACATGCGTCAAGCAACATCTCGTAAATATCTGAAGGTTCGGGTTTCATGGATACTAGAATTTAAAAGACAAGCCTGGTGCCATTTTTTGCGCCCTATCAATCAATGCCTGAAGTTTACCAGCAGCAACAGCTTCTGCCACCATGCTGGCTGCGTCTTTAGATTGGAACGACAAACGAAAACCGAGTTCTCCCAATTGCGCAGGGAACAGCTTCTCCAATTCCACAACCAGCTGACCATGTCCATTTGGATCTCCATCCTTCACCACTTGTTGGGACAATCGTGAAAATACCGATAAAAAGGGATGAAGCTCCTTGAGCTGGTCAGGGCTCAAATCATCCACTTGATTCAAATAAGCCAGTCCAGCCATTAATCCTTCGAATGTTTTTGGCTCCATAAGAAAATTAAAGTTAGAAATCGAGGAGAGCAAATAATATTATTTATTCTTGATTTGTC
>CAYGAB010000034.1:0-8338 GCA_964347725.1 uncultured Candidatus Peribacteria bacterium
TTTGAAGGAAGTAGAATGGGACTCCTTGCTGTTTTTTACGGCCTTGTTCGTTCAGGTTGGAGCCTTGCAGAAGGTTGGATTTCTGGAGATGATTACAGATTTCATTGCAAGTTACGCTGACAATTATGCTCTTTTGCTTCTCATCATTGTGTGGGGTCTTGGGCTTGCTTCTTCCGTGATCAACAACATTCCTTTTGTGGCCCTCATGATCCCTGTGATTTTTGAACTTCAGGAAAGAATGACAGGCCAGCCTCATTTGGACCTACTCTGGTGGGCTTTGTGTTTGGGGGCTTGTCTTGGTGGAAACGCAACGATGGTGGGTTCTTCTTCTGGGCTTTTAGCCGTGGACATGGCTCGCAAGCGTGGAGTGAACATCAGTTTCTTTGAATTCATGAAGGTGGGAGTCCCTGTGACTTTCATTAGTTTGATGGTTGCCTCTGCTTATCTCTTATTTAGACTCTACCTATGAAAACTCTTAGCGAAGCTTTGTCTTTGATTTTCAGGCAAATTGAATCCGACCGTGGGACCAGTTCTTTGTCTAAATATGTTTTGGAGGCATTGATTAGTTCTTTGAATGGTTTTGAGGCAGGTTCGGTTGAAGATTTTTACAAAGAGTTGCGTGAGCTCATCGTTCTTTTGAAGGGCACCAAACCACGCATGGGAGTGGTCATTGCTCATTTTTGCCAGATCTGGGATGTCTTAGAGGAACGTAAATCTAAAATCAAATCCATGGAAGATTTGAAAATGGTTTTGATCAAAACAGTGGACAGTCTCAATGAAGAGGCGAACCAAGATGCTAAGCAAATCATTTCAAATGGAGTGGATTGCGTGGAGGATGGAGACAGTATTCTGATCCATTCTCATAGCCGAACCGTGATGAATATTTTGGCAAAAGCGTTCAGAGCGAAAAAGAAAATTCGAGTGGTTCTGGCAGAGCAGGAGGAGGATAAAACTCAAGATATGATTCATTTCTTTCAGGAGAGAGGGATTCCGTTTGTTGTTGTTCCTGAATACATGTTGTCTCACATTGAAACTGAAGTCACCAAAGTTTTCTTGGGTGGCATCACTTTTAACAATCAGTATGTTTTTGTGACCGATGCGGGCACCAATTCTGTGGTCTCTGAATTCCATCACGCACACATTCCGATTTTCATGTTCATGAGCACCAAGAAATTTTCACTTTGGGATGTTACGTCCAAGGAGATGACTTACAAAATCACTCAGAAACAAACGGAGAAGCATCCAGAAAAATTCGTTACTTATGAGCGCATCAAATTTTCACACGATAGAGTGCCTGTTGAATTGGTGGATTTTGTGGTCACCGAAGAGGGCAAGGCCACTCCTGCTCAACTCAAAAAGAATTTTGATGCCAAGTACAAATCTTACTCTGAATGGAGGGAAAGACATTTCTCCAAAGGGCAAGTGGAAGATAGCGTTGACTGATTGAGTTTTGCAGAGATTGTTAAGTGCAGGATTTTTTGAGTTGGTCGGTTTGGTAGATCAAGATGGTATTCAGCACGAGGATGATCACGAAGATCACGATTAAAGCGCTGCCCCCCAAGAAAATACCTCCCATGATCGCTACAATGGAGGCACCCATGGTGGTGACAATGTTGTCCATGGCCACTCCCACTACTGCGTCTCCAATCCTTCCTTTTGGATTCACAAAATAGTTGTGAATGACGATCATTTCTCCCAAACATCCTATTATTCCGGCGAGGACCCCGGCAATGACAAAGGGCGTGTTTGTGATTTCACAGAATGTTTGTATGGCATGGACCATGCTTTCTGCTGCTAGAAGAATGATGGCCGCTGAGACTGCCAGGTAAGCCCAAATTTTGAAAGAGGATTGTTTCTCAAGGTATTGCTCTGCTTCCATGACTTCTGTAGAGCTGTTTTCGGATCGTTTTGCTTTTCTGAAATAGTACATCACAAAGAGGCAGGCGAAGAGGAGGAAGATCCCCACGGGTTGAGTCAATTGATAGATGTCCGTATTGAATCCGGCTGGAGGGTTGTCCACTCTTCCAAAGAGCACCATGCTAATGGCAACTAAACCCGTCAAAATGGAGAGGCTGGTGGCCACTTTTATTCCAGTGCTGAGTTCTTCTTCAGATGGCTGTGTTTTGTGAGATCTTAATGGAGTTACTTCTGAGCTGTTTGGCAAGAATGGGAACATTTTTATGATTTTATTCGTTTGGTCGGCTAGGTTTTGACGGTAGCTACACCAAATCATGTGACCTATGTTGTAGATGTTCGATCCAAAGGTGGTGGAGGCTGCAATGATGGCGTAATTGACCGCTAGGCCTGGGTCTGTTGATCTCAGTTTTAGGCTGGTGACGGCGGCAACCAGGCCAAGGACCATGTCAGGAAAGGCTGTGCCAAAAGACTGCAGCAAACCTCCGGCGAGTTTGGTTCTTTGACTGAGGATGTGCGTGGTTTCTTCAATCACGTCGGCGGTTTTCCTCAAAACGTAGAAAGCGCCTAGCCCTAGTATCAAAAATGAGGTGCTGATCCTCACCCAATTGGCATGCTCTTCTCCTAAGAATCCTACTCCATAAAATCTTAAAATTAGTGCAATGGCGAGAGCGATCAGGAGAGGGGTGATTTTCATTGAGGTGCATTATTAAATGATTTCTTGGATTCTACTTTCAATAATGACTCTTCACAAGTTCGATCAATTTCATTATGATCCCAGGGTATGTTTCATCCTGTTGATCCAAAAACCAATCTACCCGATCTTGAGCACAAGCAGCTTAAGGTTTGGAAAGACAAACGAATTTTTGAGCGTTCTGTTGAACAAAGAAAAGCTTGTCCTAAATTTGTGTTTTTTGATGGACCACCTTTTGCCAATGGCTTGCCGCATTATGGGCACATCATGGCCAATGCGCTGAAAGATGCCGTGACGCGCTACGCCAGCATGAAGGGTTTTTATGTTCCTCGTACGAATGGTTGGGACTGTCACGGTCTGCCCGTGGAGTATGAAATTGAAAAAGAATTGGAACTTTCTGGCCGAAAAGACATTGAAGCCATGGGAGTGGAGACTTTCAATTCACATTGCCGAGAAAGTGTTTTCCGGTACACCAAGCAGTGGGAGGAGTTGCTCACTCGCATTGGGCGATGGGTGGATTTTGAGGACAGTTATGCGACTTTGGATTCAGATTACATGGAATCCATTTGGTGGGTGTTTAAGAGCATTTGGGAAAAAGGTTTGATGTATCAGGGGCACAAATCCATGCACGTTTGTCCTCGATGCACCACGCCTTTGTCCAATTTTGAAGTGTCTTTGGGCTACAAAGATGTCACTGATCTTTCGGTCACGGCCATGTTTAGAAGTGCGGATGAGCCAAACACTTATTTTCTTGCTTGGACAACGACTCCTTGGACGCTTCCTGGCAATGTGGCTTTGGCAGTGGGGCCGGACATTGACTATGTGAAAGTTCAAAAAGACGGAAGATTTTTCATCTTGGCGAAAGACCGTTTGGAGGCCAATTTTGACATGGATGGACTCAGCATTGAAGCCAGCTTCAAGGGTCGTGATTTGGTGGGGCAAACTTTTGAGCCTCTTTTTGATTTTTACAGTCATTCGACTCCAGGTTTGGAGACGGCGTGGAGGGTTCTAGCGGCGGATTTTGTCACCACGGAAGACGGGACGGGAATCGTGCACATTGCGAGTGGGTATGGAGAAGAGGATTGTTTGTTGACTCAGGCAGAAGGGATTGGAGTTTTGATGCACGTGAACATGCAGGGGTGTTTTGAACCTGAGGTTACGCCTTGGGCTGGAAAATTTGTGAAAGGTCAGGAGCACAACATTGCTGAAGCTTTGGAGCAGGCGGGTTTGCTCTTTAAAAAAGAAAATTACCGACACAGTTATCCTCATTGCTGGCGTTGCGACACGCCGCTTTTGAACTATGCCACCAAGGCTTGGTTCGTTCGTGTGACGGAGATTAAAGATAGGCTGATTGCGAACAACAAGAAAATCCATTGGCAGCCAGATCATCTTCAAGAAGGGCGTTTTGGCCGTTGGTTGGAAAACGTGAGGGATTGGAACATTTCCAGGAATCGGTTTTGGGGTTGTCCTTTGCCGGTTTGGGAATGCAAAGAATGCGAGCATCAGGACTGTTTGGGGTCTGTGCAGGAATTGAAAGACAAGGCAGGCCGAGTTCCTCTTCGAGATGGGGAGCTGGACTTGCACTTGCCTTACATCGATGAAATCACGTATCCGTGTTCCAAATGCCCGGGAACCATGTTCAGAGTTCCGGAAGTTTTGGATTGTTGGTTTGAATCTGGAGCCATGCCTTACGCTCAATTGCACTATCCTTTTGAAAACAAGGAGGAATTCGAAAAGAATTTTCCAGCGCATTTCATTGCGGAGGGCGTTGATCAAACGAGAGGCTGGTTTTACACGCTTCACGTTTTGTCCACCATTCTCTTTGATGAGCCTGCTTTCAAAAATGTGATTGTGAATGGGATTTTGTTGGCAGCGGATGGAGAAAAGCTCTCCAAGCGAAAGAAAAACTATCCTGATCCGAACAAGTTGTTTGATGAAAAGGGAGTGGACACGACTCGCATGTTTCTTTATTGCTCCACGGCTCCTTTGGCTGAGGACGTTCGATTTTCTGAACAGCACGTTGAAGAATTGCTAAAAAAATTCACGCTGACTTTGTGGAACACCTATTCTTTCTTTGTGACTTACGCGAACATTGATGGATTTGAGCCCAAAGAAAATCCAGTGGCTCCTTCTCATAAGTTGGATCAGTGGATTTTATCTCGTTTGAATGCCTTGATTCAAGAAGTCACGGTTCAAATGGACGATTACAATCTGACCAAGGCCACGCGGCCCATGATGGATTTTGTGGAGAATCTTTCCAATTGGTACATTCGTCGCAGTCGTCGACGTTTTTGGAAGTCCGAGAATGACTCAGATAAGATGGAGGCTTATCAAACCTTGCACACGGTCTTGGTTCAGTTTTCTAAAATTTTGGCACCTTTCATGCCATTTTTGTCCGATGAAATTTATCGCAATTTGACTCATGAAGATTCCGTGCATCTTAGCGATTGGCCCGTGGCAGACGCCGCTTTTATTGATGAAGATTTGAATGCAGAAATTGAGATGGCCAGGCTCGTTGTGAATTTGGGTCATGCGGTCCGTGCAAAAAAGAAGATTCGAGTTCGTCAGCCTTTGTCCGTGGCACGGATTGGCCTGCCAAAATCTTTTTCTCCAGATCTTTTGCTCTTGCAAAAAGAAGTGATTTTGGAGGAGTTGAACGTGAAAGAATTGGAGATTTTGGACGATGCGGCTGAAGTGGCGTCTTTGGTGGCCATTCCCAATTCAAAATTGATTGGCCCTAGGTTTGGAAAAGAGGTTCAGGGCATCATTCAAAAATGTAAATCGGGACAATTTGAGGTTTTAGAGAATGGTCAGGTTCAAGTTGGAGAATTCCTTTTGGAGCCAACGGAAGTGGAATTGGCCTATCAAGGGCGAGGTGGGTTTGACGTTGAATCTTCGCAAGGAGTGGTGGTGGCTTTGGACACAGAATTGACGGAAGAACTGGTGAAAGAAGGTTTGATGAGAGAAGTGCTCCGCTCTGTGCAAGACATGCGTAAAGAAGCAGGCTATGAGGTGAATGATAGGATTCAGGTTTTTGTGAAGTCGGAAGGGCTCTTGGAAGAAGCCGTGACTCAATTTGCGGATCTCATCAAATCTGAAACCTTGGCCAACGAATTGATGCAGGGCGGTTCCTTTGATGGCGATCTCAAAAAAGAAATACAAATCGAAGGTTTTGATGTTACGTTGGCTGTTTTCCGTCCTTAAACTCCACACCCATGTCTTTTTTGTTCACGATTTTCCTCAATGCTTTGGCACTGTTTATTGTGACTCAGCTTTTGGGTGGCTTTCATTTGGAAGGAGGCTGGCTTGCTTATGTGATTGCTGGGGCGGTGATCTCCATTTTGAACGCCTTGGTCAAACCTGTTTTGAAACTAGTGGCTTTTCCTCTGGTTTTTCTCACGGCTGGACTCTTTCTTATTGTGATCAATGCTTTGATTTTGTTCCTCACTCAGCACTTGCTGGAGGTTATGGATATTTCTGGAATGGCTCTAGTGGTGGATAATCTATTGACCTACTTCTTGGCTGCGCTTATCTTTGGTCTCGCAAATTCGGTTCTTAATTGGTTTTTAAAAGAATAATTTATGAAAACGGCTCTCCTCATTCTTCAAATGGTTTCTGGTGTTCTCTTGGCTCTCACCATTCTTGTTCAAGAAAAGGGGAGTGGCTTGGGGGAAGCCATCGCGGGCTCTGCTGGATCTCAAATCCAAACGAAAAAGCGTGGTGTTGAAAAAATCATGGCCACGGTGACGGTCGTGTTTTTTGTTGCTTTTGTGCTTCTTTCTTTGGCCTTAAATTTCATTTAATGGAATTGCTCAAACGAAGCTTCAAGTCTTTTTCTCAAAAGGAAAAAGGACTTGGTGTCTTTTTGCTCGTCATTTGGATGCTCAGCGGGACTTGGCTCTATTTTGGGACTGAGGCTGGATCATCGGCGCAAAGCAAAGTTTACAATGAAGGAGTGGTGGGCCAGATTCAACACATCAATCCAGTTTTTACCGAATTGAGTGAGGCCGATGCCGACATCGCAAGTTTGGTTTTTTCAGGTTTGGTGAAGTACAATTCTGAAACGGGTGAGTTTGAGGAAGACATGGCCACTCACACTTTGAGTGAAAATCAATTGACCTACACTTTCACTTTGAAGAACGATCTGTTCTGGCAGGATGGAGTGGAGCTCACCGCAAAAGACCTTTATTACACTTTTCACGATGTCATTCAGTCTGAGGATTTTGAAAACCCTATCTTGAAATCCAATTTTGATGGAGTGAAAGTAGAAATGCCCAATTCACGTAGTTTGATTTTCACCCTTGGGACGCCGAATTCTTTCTTTTTCACGGGTTTGTCGGTGGGGATTTTGCCAGAACACATCTTGGGGCAGGTTCCAGTTGCGGAGTTGGACACGAATGAATTCAATCAAAATCCGATTGGGTCTGGTCCCTATAAGGTGAAGGATTCTTATCAAATGAATTCCGACGGCAGCACGAGCGTTGTTTTGGCTAGATCTGACAGCTATTACGGAGATTCAGGTGGCTTGGAGCAAATTCGTTTCATTGCTTACCCAAGTTTGGATGAACTGATTGCTCATCGAGACGTTTGGCATGGGGCGGCTCGAATGAGGGCCAGCATTTTAGATGAAGTCAATTTGGACGATTTGGTGGCTCATCAGTATGAATTGCCTCAGTACACGGCTTTGTTCATCAACACCGACATGCCAATTTTTTCTAAAAATAGTGCACGTTTGGCTTTGGCTCAGGGCATTGATAAATCTGAACTCCTGAAAGCGATTGGTTACAAGGTTACCATTGAAACTCCAATTTTAGAGTTGAGCGAACTGAAAGGTGCTCCAACTTTTGATTTGGCTGCGGCCAAAGCGCTTTTGTCTGAGTCTGGTTTTGACAGCACTCAAGTGGTGCGCCTCTTGCGCCGTGACTTTTCTGGCAGCAATGAAGTTCAGGAAAATATCATGAAAAAAACTTCCGATTTGTTGATTTCTCAATTGGCAGCCATGGGAATAACTTTGAAAGTTGAAACGGCTTCTGATAGTGATTTGGAGCAAAGGATAGCCAAGCGAGATTACGAGCTTTTGTTGTATGGCCAGAGCTTGGGCTACAATCTGGACACCTTTTCTTTTTGGCATTCCAGTCAAAGTCAGGAGGGAGGATTGAATCTGTCCAATTACTCAAATCCTAAGGCCGATGCTCTCATTGAAAAGATCAGATCTACTTTTGATGATGAGGAACGTCACGAGGATTTGGAGCTTTTGGCTCAGGTCATTTCTAAGGATGTTCCCGCTGTTTTCTTGTACACTCCCAGCTATTATTATTTGGTGGATTCTAAGTTGACGGGCTTTGATTTCAAAAAGCTCTTGCTTCCTAAGGATCGCTTTGCCAATATCTCAGAGTGGTTATTTAACTAGAGTTTTCATGAAAATCATTCTTCTTCAGCACGTCAAAGGTCTTGGGCAAAAAGGTGAAATCAAAGAAGTTCAAGAAGGTTATTTTAGGAATGCGCTTTTGCCTAAAAAATTAGCGGGACCGGCCAGCGAGGGGCAAATCAAACAGGTTCACGTTCAGCAGGAAAAGGCCATTGAAAAACTTCAGGCCATCAAAGAGAGTGCGTTGGCGGTGAAAGCAAAATTGGAAGGGCAGCAATTGGAACTTCGGGAAAGGGCGAGTGACACGGGCAAATTGTACGCTTCTGTCACTTCTAAGGAAGTTTCTCAGGCTATTTTAGCTC
>CAYGAB010000035.1:0-3206 GCA_964347725.1 uncultured Candidatus Peribacteria bacterium
GTTTGAGCTTCAGTCTCAATGGAGAAAATGTGGCTCAAAAACGACAATCCGCTGAAGCAAATTTGAGACAAATCACGGGAGAAGTCGCTTTTCAAAGGCATTTGGCTGCGGTGCTTTTGTTGGATCAATTCGCTCAAGCGGTAGACTCTTACAATTACCAGATCCAAACTTCTCAATCTGCCGCGACTTCCAAAAACAGCAAAGAAGAATCGAGCAAGCAAGCCGCAAGCTCCAAGAAAAATCTGACTCAACTCTTGAGCCAACTCCAAGAACAATTCAAGCAAGAGCTCAGCAGTGAGGACCTGCAAAGCGCAAAAGAAGTGGCCGACCAAGTGGTGAAAGACCTGCAAAAAAAGAAAGGCAGCGTGGACGACACCACTCTCGTTCAAGAAATTCAGGACATTGAAAGTGCAAAAAAACTACTGCAGAGCAAAGATTTCAAGAAAATCGTGGTCAAAACCAACAAAGACAAATGGAGCGACGAGCAACTGAACGAAATTTATCAACAATACGGCCAGATTCGTCAAAACGTGAACAGTCTGATCTCAGAAATAAAAATGACACGTCAAAACTGGTCGGAGTCGTGGACTTTGATTGAAGGGCTCGTGAAAACCGTGGATCCGCTTTTTGACACCGAATTTGCTGGAAACCTCTTGATGAGCGACCTCTCTTTTTCAAACAGCCGAGGCATTCAAGTCACTGGGAAAACCGTGACCGATGACAGCCGAAATTTCACTTTGATTTCGAATCTAATCGATACTTTGGAAGCCTCCCCTGCATTTGAAGAAGTCAGTGCTCGCAATTTTGCGAAAAGCAGCAGCGACGAAAGCAGCACGGGCAATTTCAGCATCAATCTCAAACTCCAAACGTCTCAACCCGAATCCAAATGACCGATAGAAATAAATTCATTCTTGGACTGGCCGTTTTGGCCCTCACGCTCATCTTAGGAGCCTGGCAATTCAGCGAAAGCCATGCCTTGAAAGTGGACACAAATTCTTTCAATAAACAGATCACTTTGTTGAACGCCAGCAAGCAAAAACTGGACGCTCAGTATCAAGAGATCAAGGTCGCCACGAACAAGACGCGGAGCTCCTCGGAACAAGAAATCACTTACGTTTTGCCGGTAGCGGAAGACATAACAGAACTCACACGACTTTTAGACGAATTTGCCGCGAAGAACAATTTCAGCAGCAACCCTTTGTTCATCAGCAATGTCATTTATGGAAAGAATGCTGCCGTGGAAGGCACGACTTATTCTTATGTGCCTTTGACTTTGAGCATGACTAGCTCGAAAAAGAATCTTCTGAAATTTCTTGGCTTTGTGGAAGGATCAGGTAATCTTGAAAGCCAAGTTCGCCTCATGAGCATAGAAAACCTGAGTCTCCGTTATCCCAAGGAGTACGGCGGAACTTATGAAGCTCAAATCACCCTCAACGCCTATTTTTACCCAGCCCTCAATGGAGACAAGTCCAACAAATAAATTACAGGCTTTGCAAGACGCAATTGTTGGGGGAAACATTCCTCAGCTCGTCATGCACATGGTGGGCCACGCCATTGACTTGAGGTCTTCGGACATCCATGTGGAACCTCTCAAGAACACGGTTCAAGTTAGGTATCGAGTGGACGGCGCTTTGATCCGCATTGTGGAGTACCCACCCAACATTCATCCTGCCGTGATTTCACGCATTAAAATCATGTCCAATTTGAAGATCGACGAACAACGCATTCCTCAAGATGGACGTGCGCAAGTCACCACGGCCGATGCACGTGAGCTGGACCTTCGTGTTTCCAGCTTGCCCACCGTGAACGGAGAAAAAATCGTGATGCGAATTCAAGACAAATCCAGGCACATTCCAAATTTTGAAGAACTCGGAATTTTCGGCACTTCCTACCAAAGAATGATGAACGCCTTGAATCTTCCGAACGGGATTGTGCTGACTTCTGGACCAACGGGTTCTGGTAAAACCACCACGCTCTATTCCAGTTTGATGCTGCTCAACAAGCCGGACGTGAACATTTTGACCATTGAAGATCCCGTTGAAATTCAATTGGATGGACTCAACCAATCTCAAGTTCATCCCGACATTGACTACACTTTTGCTTACGGACTCAGGACTGCGTTGAGGCAAGATCCGGACATCATCATGGTTGGAGAAATCCGTGACCGAGAAACCGTGGACGTGGCCGTGGAAGCCGCTCTCACGGGGCATTTGGTCTTGTCCACCATCCACACGAACAGCGCCGTGGAAACTCTGACTCGCTTGATCAACATGGGTGTGCCGAACTTTTTGATGACGGCCACGATCAATGCGATCATGGCTCAACGTTTGGTTCGTCGGCTCTGCGACCAATGCAAAAAACCAGTGGCAACGGACCCACGAACGGTCGAGTTAGTGCGAAAGGCTCTCGACAAATTGCCCGCTACCGAACCTGTAGACTCTGCCAAACTCCAAGCTCTGCAATTTTATGGGCCTGGAGACACTCCTTGCACCAAATGCAATGGACTTGGCTACTACGGACGATTTGGTATCTACGAAGTTTTGAGCATGAGCAATGGACTTCGCGAAATGATTGTCAAAAACGCTTCCGCCATGGAAATCCAGGCCGCCGCCATTCAAGACGGCATGGTCACTTTGGAACAAGCGGGACTTTTGAGGGCTTTGAACGGAGACACTTCTTTGGAAGAAGTTTACTCTGTGGCTAGACCAGACGCTGCTTAATCTGATTCACTTCGACTTTCAATGGAGACTGGAAACATCACCCACCTGGACTTAGACCTCACTCGAGACGATCAAGAGCGAATCCGTTCTTTGAGGCAAGTGGACTTGGATGAGAAGAAAAAGAGCCGCGGATTCAAGGCTCGTTTCATCAAACTCAACAAGTGGACGGAAAGTCTGACTCGCATCAAATTGCGAGAAAAAGTGACTTTTTTCCAGTTGATGGCGGTGATGATCAATGCGGGAGTTCCCATCATTCGCTGTCTTTACGTTTTGTCCGACCAAAACCCAAATCCAAAATTAAAAAACATCATCCGCGCCTTGGGAGCTCAGATGGAAGAAGGCTCCAGTTTGTCCAAAGCCATGGCCAATCATCCAGATTTATTCAGTGAATCTGAACGCGGAATGATTTCCAGCGGAGAAGCTTCTGGGAATTTAAATGAAATCTTGAAAGACATTGCCAAGCAGGCCGAAAAAGGAGCTCAAATC
>CAYGAB010000035.1:3216-5398 GCA_964347725.1 uncultured Candidatus Peribacteria bacterium
GAAGGGGGCCATGGCCTACCCAATGGCGATCATGGCGATAATGCTGATCGCGGTGGTTCTCATGCTGACTTTGGTGGTTCCAAAAATCAGTGCGCTCTTCACCCAAAGCAGCCAAGAATTGCCACTCAGCACAAAAATTTTGATTACGGCTTCTGAATACGCTCAACACGGCTGGGTCTACATGATTCTAGGAGCCTTGGTTTTCAGTGGAGGATTTTATGTTTTCAGCCGTCAAAAACGTGGAAAATATTTATTGCATTTCGCTCTCCTGTATGTGCCGATTTTTGGCAAGCTGATGCGAGAGTTGATGATTGCACGCTTCACCCGAGTTCTGGCCAGTTTGCTCAATTCAGGCATTCCAATTGTGAAGGCTTTGGAAATCACTTCTCATGCCGTTGGCAATGAAGTCTACAAACAGCGAATCGACTTTGCGAGCCAAGACGTGGCTCAGGGAATTCCGCTCGGAGAAAATCTGACCGACAATTCTTTCTTGTTTCCGCCCATGGTGGCGTCCATGGTTTTGGTTGGAGAACAAACCGCGAATTTGGTGGAAGTCTGCAATAAAATCGCTGATTTTTATGAAACCGAAGTGGACAACATGGTGTCTACTTTGTCTAAACTCATGGAGCCGATCATCTTGGTCGTCATGGGAGGAACGGTGGGGTTTGTCGTTGCGGCCATCATGCAACCGATCATGGCTTTGAGCGATATTTCGAGTGTGGTATGATTGGGCCATGCATGTTTCTGAGGTCATCAACAGTTCGGTTCGCATCATTCGCAAGCACATTCCAAAAACGGCGAGCGTTGTTTTGTTTGGATCCTGGGCAACAGGCAAGGCTTTGTCCACTTCGGACGTGGACCTGGGCATCCTGGGAGATAAAAAAATCCCTTTTGAAGACATGACCAACATCAAACATGAGATCGATCAGATTTCAACTTTACGAGGCATTGATGTTGTGGATCTCAACAATGTTGATGAGCGCTTTAAAATGCATGCTCTTCGTCACACAAAACCACTATGAAGCCCATCATTGAATCTTTTGCTGAATCTTTAAAACGTTTAGAAGAAGTTTTGGACATGCCTCTCACAATGGTCGTCCGAGACGCCACCATCCAACGCTTTGAGTTTACCGTTGAACTGGCTTGGAAAAGCCTACAAAAATTTCTGCGTGAAGAAGAGATCGTTTGCAGGTCGCCAAAAGAATGCTTCAAAGAAGGCTTTAAATTCGGATTGATCGAAGACAATCCTCTCTGGATTCAGATGATGGAAGACAGGAATTTGACCGCACACACCTACAATGAAATCACTGCTGTGGAAATATTCGGGCGCATCCCCAATTATTTACCATTGTTCAAAGCCCTGAGAGAAAAATTGACGGCGGGGGTGGAGTTTAGCTAGAATTGGTGCATCGCCATTTAACACGTCTGCTATGAATATCCTGATAGGGCGCCGAAAGGCATTCACCCTCATTGAACTTTTGATTGTCATCACCATCATTGGAATTTTGGCCGTGGCCTTGGTTCCTCGAATCACAGGAGGGCCGGCAAAAGCCCGTGACGCCGCTCGTAAAGCGGACTTGCAACAGATTTCTACGGTTTTGGAATTTTATGCGGACGACAACGGGGGTGCTTATCCTGGTACAATCGGCTGTGTTTCAGACATAAGCACTGAATTGTCTTCCTATCTCACCACTAGTATTTCCGATCCGAAAGACGGAAACGAATGGAACAGCTGTACAGGTGGTTATGGGTACATTGCCTTGACCAGTAGTGGAAGTACCCCAAATGGATACCTTTTGATCGCCCAACTGGAGAACACGGCCGCCACCGGAGATGGGATCTATTCCACAACTGCTATAAGCACCGAGACCACCCTGAGTGCTTCTGATAATTTTGCAGCATCTGACCTCTGTGGATCCGTTGCTGACTGTGCTGCCGCAAAATCTGCCGTGTACATGGTTGGACGTTAAGATCGAAATCACCAAGTTCCAAACCTTGAAAAGCCCTTCCTCAGTGGAGGGCTTTTTTGATAGAATCGGAGCATGCGCAGCCACGCCATTTCTAATCTTAAAAATAAGCTTGTTCGGGCCGTGACTTTGGGGGTGCTTTTTTGCTTCAGCGTCACTGTGTGGCCAGCAGAGGTTTTTGCTGATCTGCTAGCCAAATTTGAGGTGCCCACAGC
>CAYGAB010000035.1:5408-7626 GCA_964347725.1 uncultured Candidatus Peribacteria bacterium
GAGCGCGGCCGTCAATAAACCAAATCCAGGGGGTGGTTTGCCGGAAATTCGTAAGGTGGACGCCGTGAAGGATCGTTACGGATTGGTGGCGATTTTGGTGGAAGAATCCGTTTGGAAGGGGACGGACAGCAGCGCGGGCCTGAGCACTTTGTTTGGCGGCAATTCTCTAGCAAAGAAAGTTCGGACTTATGCCGAGGATGTTCAAAAAACTCTGCCTTGGACCAAAACGCTCATTTTGACGGTTGGGAAAAATGAAAGCACGGCGGGCATTCATCGGCTTTTGGAAAAACTGTATTTTGAGGGAAATCCAAAAGACAGCGAGGCCACTCAGCTCAGTGGCGTGGTGCTGATTGGCGAAGTGCCCGTTCCTGTGGTCAACAAAAACGACCAAAGTTATCCGTCTCTCTTCCCCTACACGGATTTTAGAGATCCTAGCTTTTTATTGAATGAGAGCACCCAGGATTTTGTTCCAAACCCTGAATCAACGAACCCTCAAGCGGAGATTTGGCATGGGGTGATCACTCCGCCGCTTTCTGGTGAGGACGGCATGGATTTGCTTTCCGCTTATTTTGACAAAAATCACGCCTATCACCAGGGCGATGCTTCTGCCACGGACTTCGACAAAAAAGTTTTGGAGGCGGATTTCATCACGGAAGAAGACACCTTGAATTCGACTAGCTTCAGCGCTTACGAACGTTGGCGTTCCATTTGGGAGGAGACTTTTTACACTCGCTACACAAACGATTTGCTGGAAAAACTCTACACGGAGACGATGGCGTCCATGCAAGCGGGCGACGGGATCGACAATGATGAGGATGGCGCCATTGATGAAGAAGCCGAAAACAGCAAAGACGACGATGGCGATGGAGAGATGGACGAGGACTTGGGCGACAGTTTGTACAAGATCGACAACGACGAAGACGGTGAAACGGACGAGGATGGTTTTGAAGACAACAACAACGACAAAAATGAGCTCGTGGGCACTTACGCCGATGCGAGTAATTTGTTCAAAGACAAACGTGTGGACGAAGATCCTCCTGGAGATTCCAACGGAGATGGGTGCCGCGGAGTTTGCGGTGAAGACGACAACGGCGACAGCATCGACCACGATGGAGACGGCTACCCAACAGGTTGGGAATTGCAAAACGATTACGACCCGATGGACAGTCGCCGCCCTTTCAAGCGAGTGAGCAAGATGGTGAAAAAAATGTACGACGTGGATTACACGGGTGACGACAAAGAAGATGAAAAAGCCTACGAGTACTTGGCGGAGAAGTTCATCGACAAATTCAATGGCGAAGGAATGGACGGCACTTGTTACGACAGCAGTGGCACGGCGCATCCGGAATGGGACGACGACGAAGACGGTTTTTGTGACGAAGACGGTTCTACGGAACTCATGAGCAATGGCTGCGCCTACAACGACGGAGACTGCGACGGCACCATTGACGAAGACCCAACCGGAAAAGCTCCGGAAAGCAAATTCGACCAAATTCCAGACATTCGTTCTCGCGAATGGATCACGGCTTTGACTCGGCAGTACTCGGAAATTTTTGAACAACCGGTGGGCACTTGGAATCGCTTGATTGAACAGACCGGTCGCTACCGAACTCGCCAGCAAGACGCCGATGGAAACTTGGTGAACGACTACGACAGCCCCGTGTCTTTGATCGCCAAAAAAGATTCACTCACGCAAAGGACTTTGGGCAGCGTGAATGAAAAATTAGAAAAACTCACCACGACTTTGGTGGACGATGAACTTCAAAAAAACATTCCCATGGTGGCGGTTATGCAGATCACGGGGACTTACAAGGTCGACGATGAAGATGACGAAGAAGATTTGTGCGACGTGGGCCAAGCTCCAGATTTGGACAAAGAAGCGTGCTTGCAATTTGTGAACCACAGCACGAATCGAACTGGCGTGAAATTTGAGAATTACGACGGAGATGGCGACAGTAAAAAAATCCACATCGCGGGGAAAAACATGTGGGAAATTGATTCCGTTTCCGACTGCACGATCTACGCCGGAACAGATGAAGAAGGCGGACAAATTGTGGAATTCAACACGCTCTACGACCGCAATGCCATTTTTGAAGATCGGAGCGAGGTGAAAGACCGCAACAATTGCGTGGCGGACGCCTACCCTTACAAAGAAGACATTCCGGAAATCTGCACGACTTCTACCGTGGAGGAGCCGATCAAAAGCTACGCTGGGGCC
>CAYGAB010000035.1:7636-8251 GCA_964347725.1 uncultured Candidatus Peribacteria bacterium
CCAAGAAAAAAAGTTCTACGGGCGGCGTGGACATGAATTTTGGGGCTTGTTACGAATTCAAAGAAATGACGTCCTTCAAAGATTTTTACGACGCTCACGACGACTTCAACGATTGGCTGAGCCGCCAACTCCGAAAGTTCCGTCGCCAAGAAGGCAACACAGACGACGACAGCGACAGTGCCGAAAACTACGAGGAATTTTTGGATAAAGTGGACGACAAACGCGACCGCATTGATCCGAGCCCGAGTGACACGGTGGCCCGCAAAGATTTCAAGGATTTGGACATTTTGTCCTCCGACGATGATCGGCGCTACACGGTTTACAACCTCTTTCAGGACTTGGGCTACGAAGATCCGACCAATGACGAAATGGACGTGTACATGGCGCTGCGTGATCGGAATGTGACCATTGGAAACCCTCAGCACGGAACTGGCATGAACGATGTGACCAGCGTGACCGTGGACTTTGAAAAAATCTTCTTCAAAAGAGACAGCACCAACCATCGCGAAAGCAAAGGAGAAATGACGCGTGACCGTGACGAAGCCTACGTCATTCCCTCCACTTGGCGCCACATTTCCCCGACGGACGCGGTTTTGAACGCTCAAATCAAAGATG